>NZ_JALJRF010000003.1:0-246564 GCF_024519835.1 Dietzia sp. Die43
TGGTACTGCACTCGTGAGGGTGTGGGAGAGTAGGTCACCGCCGAACACAACTTCACACGAGAGCCCCGAATCACCCTCACCGGTGACTCGGGGCTCTCGTCATTTCACCCACACCGGCGGACTCGAAGGGTCGTTGCCACACGCGGACCACAGAGCCGACCCACACCAGGCCGACCCGGCCATCAGGCCAGCCCCCACCAGGCCGACCCGGCCATCAGGCCAGCCGACCGCCGGCAGCACCCATCACCCGACGCGCCAACAACGAACCCCGCAACTGCTCCACACCCACCACCTCACCACCGGGACCCGACAACGGCACCCGCCAATTCGGATACTCATCCGACGTCCCCGGAACATTCACCGCACGACGATCACCCACGAGATCCGCCACCGACACGGCGAACAACAGCGACGGCGACTCGGCCACGAATCGGTGCAGTGCCACGACCAGATCATCGGGGGAGTCCCCGTCGAGCAGGCCACGCTCCCGCACGACAGCAGTGAAGGCCTCGATCTCGGCCGCGGCACCACGACGTTCCTCGGCGATGTCGCCCGTCAACTGCCCCAACTCCTCGCGGACATCCACATGGACGAGGTCGGCGTAGCCGGCGGTCGGCGGGAGATCATGGGTCGTCACCGACGCCATACACAACCGTCGATAGTCCTCAGGCGGGATCGGGGCGTCCTCGTCCTGCTCGAACCACATCACGGACGTGCCCAGGATCCCGAGCTCGGACAACGTCTCGCGGACCCCCGGAGCCACCGTTCCCAGGTCCTCGCCCACCACGACCGCGCCGGCCCGTGACGCCTCGAGTGCGAGAACTCCGAGCATCGCCTCGTGGTCATAGTGGACATATGTGCCCTCGGTCGGAGCCGCGCCCCGGGGAATCCACCACAGCCGGAACAGGCCGAGGATGTGATCGATCCGGACGCCGCCTGAATCCCGCAATGCCGCGCGGACGATGTCGCGGAAGGGACGGTAGCCCTCCTCGGCGAGGGCGTCCGGACGGAGCGGCGGCTGCGACCAGTCCTGACCGCGTTGGTTATAGGCGTCCGGGGGGGCACCCACCGAGACCCCACGGGCCAGTGAATGGTGGAGCGACCACGCATCGGCGCCCGTGGGATGGACCCCCACCGCCAGATCGTGCAGGACCCCGAGACGCATCCCCGCGGCAAGGGCCTCGCGCTGGGCGTGCGCCCGCTGCTCCGCGACCAACCACTGCAACCACAGGTGGAAACGGATCTCTTCCGGGTTCTCGTCGGCGTAACCCGCGACGGCCTCCGAGCCCGGATCCCGGAGTTCCTCCGGCCAGGTGGACCAGTCGGGGCCGTGGTCACCGGCCAGCGCGGACCACGTGGCGAAGCCCAGAATCCCGGGCTGCTCATCGACGAACCGGTCGAACGACTCGGCCCGGGCGCGGGCCAGCGGGACCGTGAACAGGATCCGCAACGCCTCGAGCTTCGCGGTCCACGAACTGTCACGATCGATCGTGTCCACAGTGTTGGTCGCAGCCGCGGTGCGGGCCAGGTCATCCACGCGACGGCGATCGGCGGCGGACAGGGCGGAGTACTCCGGCACGAGCTCGGGGCGCAGGTACAGGGGGGAGGCGAACCGGCGGGTCGTCGGGAGATAGGGCGACGGACCGACCGGCACGAACGGCTCACCCGCATGCATGGGGTTGACCAGGATGAAGTCCGCGCCGAAGTCGCGGCTCGCCCACCCGGCGAGGTCCCCGAGGTCGGCCAGATCGCCGACGCCCCAGGACTGTTCCGACCGGACCTGATAGATCTGTGCCGCCAGCCCGACTGCACGGTGCTCCTCGAGTCCGGCGGGCACGGGGATCGCGCGGGGATGGACCAGCAGGGTGCACTCACTGGAGTGGCGGGTGCCGTCCGGGGCTCGGACCACTGCGGTGACGCGATGCCATCCGACGGGCAGATCATCGGGGACCGCCAGAGTGACCCGCTCCATCGCAACCCCGTCGACATCCCGGGCGATCCGGGGTTCGTCGAGGGGGAGCAACGTCGACGGCACGTCGGCGTCCTCGAGAAGGACCTCGACATTCACGATCGCGCCGCGCGGGACGTGGACCGGGCACCCGATGGCGGTGCCCTCACGTGCCACCAGCGTCGGTGGCAGCACACGTCGCCAGGGGCGCAGACGAACAGCGGCGAGCGCCTCACGTTCGGAGACGCCGCCCTCGTCGTCGTCGCCGCCGACCTCGACGCCCATCGCGGCGAGCACCGCGCGCAGGGTCGAGGCCGGGACCTCGCGACGGACGCCGTCGGCGTCCTCGTAACTCGATGCGACGCCGCAGACATCGGCGAGCTCGGCCAGGGCAGGGGATACGGCGTGGTTCTCGGTCACGGGACCCACTGTGCCACCGGAGCGAGCCCAGTGAGTCCCGTGCAGAAACGGACCGCAGTCCGAACCGTCCGGTGGGCACAGCGTAGTGTGAAGCGGAACACGTATCAGCTCGCCCAGAGAAAGGCCGTGGACCACCCATGACCGAGGCATTCATCTACGACGCCATCCGGACTCCGCGAGGCAAGGGCAAGCCTGGCGGCGCTCTGCACGGGGTCAAGCCGATCGACCTGGTCGTCGGCCTCATCGAGGAGATGCGGCGTCGCTTCCCCGATCTCGACGAGAACCGGATCTCCGACATCATCTACGGGATCGTCACCCCGACGGGGGATCAGGGCATGGACCTGCCGCGGATCGCCGCGCTGGCCGCCAAGATGCCCGACACCGTCGCGGGTGTGCAGATCAACCGTTTCTGTGCCTCCGGTCTGACCACGATCAACATGGCAGCGCAGAAGATCCGTTCCGGGTGGGACGAGGTCGTCCTCGCCGGTGGTGTCGAGTCGATGTCCCGGGCGCCGATGGGCTCCGACGGCGGCGCCTGGGCTCTGGACCCGGCCACCAACTACGACACCTACTTCTCCCCGCAGGGGATCGGCGCCGACCTCATCGCCACCCTCGAGGGGTTCACCCGCGAGGACGTGGACCGCTACGCCGAGCGCTCGCAGCGCCTGGCCGCCCGCGCATGGGAAGAGGGGCGCTTCGCCAAGTCCGTCGTGCCCGTCAAGGACATCAACGGCGTCACCATCCTCGACCATGATGAGCACATGCGCCCGGGCACCACCGTCGAGGCCCTGGCCAAGCTCAAGCCGTCCTTCGCCATGGTCGGCGACATGGGCGGATTCGACGCGGTGGCACTGCAGAAGTACCACTGGGTCGAGGAGATCAACCACGTCCACCACGGTGGCAACTCGTCCGGCATCGTCGACGGCGCCGCACTCGTGGTCGTCGGATCGGAGAAGGCCGGGCAGGAGATGGGCATGACCCCGCGCGCCCGCGTCGTCGCCGCGGCCACCTCCGGTGCCGACACCACCATCATGCTGACCGGGCCCACCCCGGCGGCCAAGAAGGCGCTCGCCACCGCCGGCCTGACCCCCGACGACATCGACCTGTGGGAGCTCAACGAGGCCTTCGCCTCCGTCGTGCTGCGCTTCCAGAAGGACATGAACATCCCCGACGAGAAGCTCAACGTCAACGGCGGCGCCATCGCCATGGGGCACCCGCTCGGCGCGACCGGCGCGATGATCACCGGCACGGTGCTCGACGAGCTCGAGCGCACCGGCGGCAAGCGAGCCCTCATCACCCTCTGCGTGGGTGGCGGCATGGGCGTGGCCACCATCATCGAACGCGTCTGACCCGCACCGACACCACAGGCATAGGAGTAGAAAACCAGTGAGCGAAAACATGTTCCGGTGGGAGCAGGACGGCGACGGCATCGTCACCCTCACCATGGACGACCCCGACCACGGCGCCAACACGATGAACGCCCGGTTCATCGACGACTTCTCCGCCACCGTCGACCGCATCGAGGCCGAGAAGGAGTCCATCAAGGGCGTCGTGCTGACGTCCGCCAAGAAGAGCTTCTTCGGCGGCGGCGACCTCAAGTCCATGATCAAGGCCGGTCCCGACCAGGCCGACGAGCTCTTCGAGCGGTCCATGAGCATCAAGGGCCGCATGCGCGCTCTTGAAACCTGCGGCGTTCCGGTCGTGGCCGCCCTCAACGGCGCGGCCCTGGGCGGTGGCCTCGAGCTCGCGCTCGCCTGCCACCACCGCGTCATGGCCGACGCCCGCGGCGCCAAGGTCGGCCTGCCCGAGGTCACCCTCGGGCTGCTGCCGGGCGGCGGCGGCATCGTCCGCACCGTCCGCATGTTCGGCCTCGCGCAGGCCGTGCCCAACATTCTCATGTCCGGCCGGTCCTTCGCCCCGGACAAGGCTCTCAAGGCCGGCCTGGTCGACGAGGTCGTCGAGCCCGAGAAGCTCCTCGACGCAGCCAAGGCCTGGATCAAGACCGACCCCGAGGCGAGCCAACCGTGGGACCGCAAGGGCTGGACCCTGCCCGGCGGCACCATCAGTGACCCGGCGCTGGCCGGCGTCCTGCCGTCCTTCCCGGCGAACATGCGCAAGCAGACCAAGGGCGCACCCTCCCCGGCACCGCGCGCCATCATGGCCGCCGCCGTCGAGGGCTCGCAGGTCGACTTCGCCACCGCCGAGAAGATCGAGGCACGCTACTTCGTGTCCCTCGTCACCGGCCCCATCGCGAAGAACATGATCCAGGCGTTCTTCTTCGACATGCAGCACTGCTCCTCGGGCGGGGCCCGGCCCAAGGCCGCCGACGGCTCGGAGATCCCGCGCACCCAGTTCACGAAGGTCGGTGTCCTCGGCGCCGGCATGATAGGCGCCGGCATCGCGTACGTGTGCGCGAAGGCCGGCATCGAGGTCGTGCTCAAGGACGTCGAGCAGGCCTCCGCCGACAAGGGCAAGGCGTACTCGGAGAGCATCGAGGCCAAGGCCCTCGAGCGCGGTCGCACCACGCAGGAGAAGTCCGACGCCCTGCTCGCCCGCATCACCCCCACGACAGACCCGCAGGCCCTGGCGGGGTGCGACCTCGTGATCGAGGCCGTCTTCGAGTCGCCCGAGCTGAAGAAGAAGGTGTTCCAGGAGATCGAGGACATCGTCGCCCCTGACGCGCTGCTCGGCTCCAACACCTCGACCCTGCCGATCACCGACCTCGCCACGGGCGTCAAGCGGCCCGAGGACTTCATCGGCCTGCACTTCTTCTCGCCCGTCGACAAGATGCAGCTGGTCGAGATCATCAAGGGTGACAAGACCACCCCGGAGACGCTGGCCAAGGCGATCGACCTCACGCTGGCCATCCGCAAGATCCCGATCGTGGTCAACGACTCGCGTGGCTTCTACACCTCACGGGTCATCGGCACGTTCGTCAACGAGGCGATCGGGATGCTGGCCGAGGGCATCGAGCCCGCCACCATCGAGCAGGCCGGCCGCATCGCCGGCTACCCGGCGGCCCCGCTGCAGCTGTCCGACGAGCTGAACCTCAACCTCATGGTCAAGATCCGTCAGGCGACCCGCGACGCCGCAGAGGCCGCTGGTGAGGAGTTCGTCCCCGACGCCGTCGACCAGGTGATCCTCAAGATGGTCGAGGAGCTCGATCGTTCCGGCCGCGCCGCCGGCGCCGGGTTCTACGAGTACGCCGACGGCAAGCGCGCCGGATTGTGGTCGGGCCTCCGCGAGGCGTTCAACACCTCCCCGGACAACGCACCCCCGCTGCAGGATCTCATCGATCGCATGATCTTCGCCGAGGTCCTCGAGACGCAGAAGTGCGTCGACGAGGGCGTGATCGTCGACGACGCGGACGCCAACATCGGCTCCATCATCGGCATCGGATTCCCGGCGTGGACCGGCGGCACCCGCCAGTACGCCAAGAACTACTCCGAGCCGGGAGCCAAGGTTGCCACCGGGTACAAGGGCTTCGTCGCCCGCGCCGACGAGCTGGCCGCCAAGTACGGTGAGCGCTTCTCGCCCACCGAGTCGCTGAAGAAGCTGGCAGCCGAGCAGGGCTGACCTCCTCCCACACGGCCCGTACGGCGGTCGTCCCGGGGATACCGGGGCGACCGCCGTACGAGCATCCCGGCGCGTGCGAACGCCCCGCGGTGTCACGGAACGTGTGCACCACCTCGCACGGGAGGGCGTTCGGGGCCGCTGTTCCTATGGCCGATTCGCAGAAAGGGAATGTGAGATGTCTGGGCTGATCACAGCGGACGATCTGCACAGTGGATATCGGATCCGACTCGGGGAGATGACCCTCTCGGAGGAGGCGATCGTCGACTTCGCGTCCGAGTGGGATCCCCAGTGGTTCCACACGGACCCGGCCGCCGCTGCGACCGGGCACCACGGAGGCGTGATCGCCAGCGGCATCCACACCCTGGCGATCCTCCAGAAGCTCAGCGTGGAGGCGTTCTACTCACGGTCGGCCGTGATCGCCGGGCGCGGATTCGACCGCCTGCGCTTCACCGCCCCGGTGCGTCCGGGCGCCACGCTGAGTGGCACGGCCACCGTGACCGAGGTGAGCCTCGACGAGGCGAGGGGGCGGGTTGGGATGGACATCGAGATGCACGATCAGGACGCGCGGACCGTCCTCACCGCCACGATGACGGTGTTCCTGTGGCGCCGCGGCCACGGTGGCGCCGCCGGCGGGTGACGGCGGGGCCGGACCCGAACCCGATCCGCGCGAGCGCGTGGAATCCGGCGTCAGCCGCGCTCTGCGGCGACCCGGCCCATCCGCACGAACGCCTCGGTGAGCAGCTCGGCGGAGCAGGCGAAGTTCACCCGGGCGAAGCCCTCGCCCTCCGTGCCGAACGCCGGCCCGGGGCTGAGCGCCACCCGCCCCTCGTCGAGGAACGCCGCGGCCGGGTCGTCGCCCAGGCCCGGGTAGCCGCGCAGGTCGATCCATGCCACGAACCCGGCGTCGGGCCGACGCCACCGCGCGCGGGGAAGGTGCTCGGCCAGCAGCTGCTCCATCAGATCGAGGTTCGACGCGAGCGCGGAACGCAGCTCATCGAGCCAGTCCAGGGACCCGGTCAACGCGGCCTCCGCGGCCAACGCCCCGAAGTGCCCCACGGCGCCCGACAGCGCCGAGCGCCGGACGTGGAACCGCTCCGGGTTGCCGTTGATCACGAACGCGCACTTGAGTCCGGCGAGGTTGAACGCCTTGGACGCCGACGAGATGGCCAGCCCCACCTCGCGCGCGGTGTCGGAGGCGGCCAGGAACGAGGTGAAATCGACTCCCGGCGTGGCCAGGGGCGCCCAGATCTCGTCGGAGACCACCACGGCGTCGTGCCGCGCGGCCAGGTCGGCGAGCTCGGCCAACTCTGCCTGGCCGTGAAGAACGCCCGTGGGGTTGTGCGGGTGACTGAGCAGCACGGCCCGGGCCCCGTCTGCCAGAGCCTGCTCGATGCCCGCCAGGTCCAGGCGCGGGTCCTCGCCGTCGTGGTCGACCAGGGGCACCGCGACCGGCGTCATCCCCACGCGCCGGATCCACGGTCCGAACGGCATGTACACAGGCGGCGTGTACACCACGCCGCTCCCGGCCGGGATGGTCCGGGCGAGGGTCTCCCGCACGCCCACGCCGACGTCGTTGACCGGCACAACCGAGTCCTCCGGCACGTCGTACCCGAAGCGCGAGTAGTACCGCGCGCACACACCGGCGAGGCGCTCGATCTCGGCGAAGTAGCCGGTGTCGCCGTCCGCCACCGCGGCGGCGAGGCGCTCCCGGATCGCCGGGGCGAGCAGGACGTCGGTCTCGGCCACGAACAGCGGCAGGACGTCCTCGGGGTAGGCCACCCACTTCTGGCTCCGCCGTCTACGCAGCTCGGACTCGGGGACATCCAGGGGGAACGGCACGGCGGTGGATCCTTTCGCAGCGGGTTCGACCGTCCCAGGTTACTCAGCTGCCGGGCACGAACCCCGGGTGCACCCACACGTCGAAGTCCCGGGAGTCGGCGCCGAACGGGGAGAGCGGCATCAGCGAGACCCACGTGGTGGTAGTCGAGCCGGGGACGGTGCCGGCGGGGATTCCGATACCGCCCGACGTGGTGGGCCATTCCCGCTCGTAGGCCAGGTCGTAGGCGCCCCGGACGCTCCCGTCGGCCGCGGACCCCGTCGATCCGGTGATCACGTCCGAGAGCACCGTGATGCGGTGGAGCCGGTGCGGCGTCCCCGAGGGGTCGCGTTGCCAACAGTCCGATCCCTGGGACACGTAGTTCGAGCACCAGATCTCCGTGTCCGTGCCGAACGGGGAGAGTACGCGCATGGGTGCTCCGTTCGGGGCCCAGAACTGCGGATCCGACGGCGCGACGGCGTAGGGCCAGTACGAGAGCTCGGCCCATCCGAACGGGCCGTCGGTGGCGGGTGGGAACGGGCGGTCGGCGGGCCAGGCGGGATCGTCGAGTGACTGGGCGAGGGCGGCGGGCGCGGTCGCGAGGGGGCCGAGCAGCGGCGTGGCCAGGATGACCGCGGCGAGAGCGACGCGGCGGAGTCGTGTGACGGTGCGTGACATGGACCCAGTCGACCACGCGAGCGGCACCCTCACAGGCCGAACCGCCAGACGTGAGTACACCGTGACGGGACCGTCACGACGGGTAGCGCAGGGGAAACAGCGGATTCCTACGGTGGCGTGGCACAGGGCGCCGGCGGGGCGCCCGCTACCGGGGAGAGGTGAAGCGATGACGCGCTCGCACGTGATCGAGGACTGGGATCCGGAGGACACGGCCCAGTGGGAATCCGGGGGCCGGCGCACCGCGATGCGCAATCTGTACTGGTCGGTGTTCGCCGAGCACGTGGGGTTCTCGGTGTGGACCCTGTTCGCCGTGATGGTGCTGTTCATGCCCACGGACGTCTACGGCCTGGACGCGCCGGACAAGTTCCTGGTCTCCGCGGTGGTCACCCTCACCGGCGCGTTCCTGCGCATCCCCTACACGCTGGCCACCGCGACCTTCGGCGGCCGCAACTGGACCATGTTCTCCGCGTTCGTGCTGCTCATCCCGGCGGGGGCGATGCTGTGGATCATGGCCAATCCCGGGCAGCCGCTGTGGCTGTACCTGGTGGTGGGCGCCCTCGCGGGCCTGGGCGGCGCCAACTTCGCCTCGTCCATGACCAACATCAACGCCTTCTTCCCGCAGCGCATGAAGGGCTGGGCGCTGGGCCTCAACGCGGGCGGCGGCAACCTGGGCGTGGCCACCATCCAGGTGGTGGGGCTCGTGGTGATCGCCGCGGCCGGAAACCGCTCGCCGCACTGGGTGATCGCGGTGTACCTGGTCCTGCTGGTGGTCGCGGGCATCGGCGCGGCATGCAAGATGGACAACCTCGAACACCACACCGTGGACGTGACGAGCATGCGCGACGTGGCAGGCGACCGCGACGGCTGGGTGCTGTCCCTGCTCTACATCGGTACCTTCGGCTCGTTCATCGGGTTCAGTTTCGCCTTCGGGCAGATGCTCACCATGACCTTCACCGGTAACGGGCAGTCCCCGGCCGACGCCGCTCTCCACGCCGCGCAGATCACCTTTCTCGGCCCGCTGCTGGGCTCGTTGACCCGCATGCTGGGCGGCCGCCTGTCCGACCGCTTCGGCGGTGCCCGGGTCACCCTGGTGACCTTCCTCGGCATGGCCGCGACGACGGTGGCGCTGATCGTCACCTCGAGCATGCAGGCGGCCGACGGCGGCCGACTGTCCGGCGGCGCGCTGGTGTTGTTCTTCGCGGCGTTCCTCACCCTGTTCGCGCTCACCGGGATGGGCAACGCCTCGGTCTACAAGATGATCCCCACCGTCTACGAGGCCCGTAGCCGCGGCCTGGACCTGCCGGAGGCCGCCCGGGCGGCGTGGTCGCGTGCGCATTCGGGCGCCCTCATCGGGGTCGCCGGCGCGGTCGGCGCGTTCGGCGGGTTCCTCATCAACATGACCCTGCGCAGCTCCTACCAGTCGTCGGGGTCCGCGACCTGGGCGTTCGTGGCGTTCACGGTCTTCTACGTGGTGGCGGCGCTCGTCACGCGGGCGGTGTACCTCCGGCGTCCGACCGCCGCGCCGACGGGGGCCGGGGCCGCGGCATCCCGCACCGCGTCGGAACAGGGCCGGGCCGCACGTCCGGTGCCGGCCGCGCGCTGACCGACGGGGACGAGGGGACGACGACGACGAGGAGAGCACCATGACGACCGTTCGCAGCAGCCCGGAGGTGCCGAACCTGACGACGGTGCCCGAGCCCGTTGAGGCGGGCCCCGGCGGGGACCGGCCCACCCACACGCACTGCCCGTACTGCGCCCTGCAGTGCGCGATGACGGTGACGCCGGCGGCGGACCCGGCCGAGGCGGTCGAGGTGGCGCCCGCGTGGTTCCCCACCAACCGTGGCGGGCTGTGCCGTAAGGGGTGGACGTCGGGAGAGCTGCTCGATCACCCGGGCCGACTCACCACCCCGCTCATCCGTCACGACGGGCGATTGGAGCCGTGCGACTGGGACACCGCCCTGGACCGCGTGACCGAGGGGATCCGCCGTGCGCAGGCCGCGGGCGGGCCCGACGGGGTGGCCGTGTTCGGCGGGGGCGGCCTGACCAACGAGAAGGCCTACCAGCTGGGCAAGTTCACCCGGCTCGCGCTGGGCAGCCGGCTCATCGACTACAACGGCCGCTGGTGCATGTCCAGCGCCGCGGCGGCTGCGAACCGCAGCTTCGGACTCGACCGCGGGCTGCCGTTCCCCGTCACCGACCTCACCGACGCCCGGGCCGTGATGCTCATCGGTGCCAACCCCGCCGACACGATGCCGCCGTTCCTCCAGCACCTCGACACGGCAGCACGCACCGGCGGGCTCGTCGTGGCCGACCCCCGGCTCAGCGCGACCGCGCGGCGCGCCCTCGACGGGGGCGGCGTGCACCTGCGCCTGCGCCCCGGCACCGACGCGGCTCTCGCGTTGGGACTGCTGCACCTCGTCGTCGTCACCGGCGCGGTCGACACGCAGTACATCGCCGAGCGGACCAGCGGATTCTCCGACGCGTGGGCGCACGCCGCCGCCTGGCTCCCCGACCGCACCGAGCGCGTCACCGGCGTCTCGGTCGCCCACCTCGAGCGGGCGGTCGCCCTGCTCGCCGATGCCCGCGACGCCGGGGCGGGGTCGTACATCCTCACCGCCCGGGGCGCCGAGCAGCATGCCGACGGCACCGCCGTGGTGGGCGCCGCGATCGCACTCGCCCTCGCGTTGGGTCTGCCGGGGCGGAGGGGGAGCGGCTACGGCACCCTCACCGGGCAGGGAAACGGCCAGGGCGGCCGCGAGCACGGGCAGAAGGCCGATCAGCTTCCCGGGTACCGGATGATCACCGACCCCGCCGCCCGCGCGCACGTCGCCGGGGTGTGGGGAGTGGACCCGGAGCAGATCCCCGGGCCGGGTCTGTCGGCGTTCGAACTGCTCGACTCGCTCGGCGGGCCGGGCGGGCCCACCGCGATGCTGCTCCACGCTTCCAACCCGGTGGTCTCCGCGCCCGACGCCGACCGGGTGGCCGAGCGGCTACGCGCGCTGGACACGCTGGTCGTGGCCGACTTCGTCCTCTCGGAGACCGCCGCGCTGGCCGACGTCGTCCTGCCCGTGCCCCAGTGGGCGGAGGAGGAGGGCACGCTCACCAGTCTCGAGGGCCGGGTGCTGCGGCGACGCCGGTCCGTCACCCCGCCCGCCGGCGTGCGCGACGAACTGTGGATCTGGCACGAACTCGCCCGCCGCCTGGACCGCGGACCCGAGCGGTTCCCGCCCGACGCTCGCGCGGTGTTCGGCGAGCTCGCCCGCGCCTCCGCCGGCGGCAAGGCCGACTACTCGGCGATCGACTGGGACCGACTCGACGCCGGCGAGGCACTCCACTGGCCGTGCGGCGCCGACTCGCCGGACGGCACGCCCCGCCTGTTCCTCGACCGCTTCGCCACGCCCGACGGCCGCGCCCGGTTCGTCGTGGACGAACCGCGCGCACCCGCCGAACCACCCGACGCCCAGTTCCCGCTGCTCGGCACCACCGGCCGCCTGCTCGCGCACTACCAGTCGGGCGCCCAGACCCGGCGGGTCGCCGAGCTCGCCGGCGCCGAACCGGACATGTGGGTGCAGGTCCACCCCGTCGTGGCACGCGCGGCCGGCCTGGTCGACGGCGAAGCGGCGCGCATCGTGTCGCGGCGGGGCGCGGTCGAGGCCGTGATCCGCTGCGACGAGGACATGCGCACCGACACCGTCTTCCTGCCGTTCCACTTCCCGGGCGACGGCCGGGCCAACCTGCTCACCCTGCCGGAGCTCGACCCGCACAGCCGGATGCCCGAGTTCAAGGTGTGCGCGGTCCGGCTGGAGGCGGCATGAGCGCGCGCCGCGTCGTCGTGGTGGGCGCTGGGATGGCCGCCGCCCGGCTCGCGGAGGAACTGCGCGTCGGCGAGCCGGACCCGGAGCGGTTGTCGGTGACCGTGCTGGGCGCGGAACCGGAGGAACCGTACAACCGGATCATGCTGTCCCACGCCGTCGCGGCCCGGCCGGTCGCCGCCCCCGACGCGCCTGCAGCGGCCCCGCCGGTCGTCGCGCCTGCGGCGGCCCCCGCAGCCCCCGCCGCCGTCGCGCCCGCGCCGGTTTCCCGACTCAAACCCGTCGGGTGGTGGGAGCGTCACCACATCACGGTCCGGACTTCTACACCTGTCGCGGCGATCGACCGCGCCTGCCGCGAGGTGGAACTCGCCGACGGCGAACGCGTCGGCTACGACCACCTGGTCCTGGCCACGGGAGCCGCACCCCGCATCCCGCCCGTCGACGGCATCCGCGGCCCGGGCCGTGGTCTGGCGCCCGGCGCGTTCACCCTCCGGGATGCCGCGGGCCAGCGAGAACTGACCGCTCATCTCGCGGCCCACCCGGGCCCTGTCGCGGTCGTCGGTGCGGGCTTCATCGGTCTGGAGATCGCCTGCGCACTCGCCGGGGCGGGGCACGACGTCGTCGTCGTCCACCCCCGCGGCCGGCCCATGAACGGGTGCCTCGACGCCGGCGCCGGCGCCGTACTGGTCCGCGCCCTCGCCGCGCTCGGGGTGCGGGTGCTGACCGGCGTGCGCGCCACGCGGTGGGACGGGGCCACCCTGACGCTCGACGACGGCGAGGTGCGCTGCCGGACCGTCGTACTCACCGCCGGGTCCGCGCCGCGGACAGACCTCGCACGCGACGCCGGGCTGGAGGTGGGCCACGGCGTGGTCGTCGACGACGAGCTGGCCACCAGCGATCCCGCCATCTCCGCGATCGGCGACTGCGCGCAGCACCGGGGCGTCGTCAGCGGACTGGTCGCACCCGCCTGGGACCAGGCCGTGGCGCTGGCCGCCCGGCTCAGCGGCGCGGACCCGCAGGCGAGATACCTCGGGGGCGCGGAGGTGACCAGGCTCAAGGCCCACGGGCTCGACGTGGTCGCCCTGGGCTCGCTCGCGACCGACGTCTACGGATCGCGGTGCCCCGACACCGGTGCGCCCATCGAGGTCACGACCCTGAGCGAACCCGCCCGCGGCCGGTATGCGCGCGTCGACGTGGCGGGGGGACGGGTGGTGGGGGCGGCGCTGGTGGGGCACCCGGAGCCCGTCGGGACACTGACGCAGCTGTTCGAGAACGCTCTTCCCGTGCCGGACGACGTCGTGTCGGTGGTGCTGGGACGCGCCGAGGCGGTGGCCGCACAGACCCCGTCGACGATGCCGGCCGCGGCGGTGGTCTGCCGCTGCAACGGTGTGAGCAAGGGGGACCTGGTCGCGGCCTGGGCCGACGGCGCGCGCGACAACGATGCCCTGGCGCAGCGGACCCGCGCCGGGACGGGCTGCGGTGGGTGCTCGTCGGCGGTCGACGGGATATGCGGATGGCTACAGGAGGCTGGATGACGGGGGACGAGCGGTCACGGGACGCGGCGGCGGGGGCGTGCGGTGCTGCGGCGGGGGCGGACGAGGCGGTGGAGGGAAACCTGCCGGACACACGCCTCGTTCATGATGGGGGAGTGACCGATTCCGACGTGACCACCTCCGAACCCGATCTCCCGCTGCTCGGACGCACTGTCGCCGTCACCGCCGCCCGGCGGGCCTCCGAACAACGGACCCTCCTCGAGCGGCGCGGGGCCACCGTCCTGCACGCCCCGGCGATGCACATGATCCCCATCGCCGAGGACACGGTGGTGCGCGAGGCCACCGGGCGCCTGCTCGACGCGCCCGCCGACCTCATGGTGCTCACGACCGCGGCCGGCGTGCGCTGGTGGATGCAGGTGTGCGAGGAATGGGGCCTGGCCGACGACCTGCTCGAGCTGATGGGCGCGGTCCCGCTGTACTCCCGCGGACCCAAGACCACCGGCGCGATCCGTGCCGCCGGCCTGCGCGAGCACGCCTCGGCCAAGAGCGAGGCCAGCCCGGAGCTGCTGGAGATGCTGCTCGAGCGCGGCGTCGAGGGCCTGACGATCGGCGTCCAGATCCAGGGCGCCGGCTCCGGGTGGAACCCGATGTCCGTGCTGCTCGACGGTCTGCGCGAGGCGGGTGCCGACGTGATCGAGGTGCCCGTCTACCGCTGGGAGCTGCCCGACGATCTCGCGGCACTCGACGATCTGGTGCGGACCATCGCGGCGCAGGGCGTCGACGGCGTGACCTTCACCGCGGCGCCGGCGGTGGTGGCGGTGCTCACGCGTGCCGAGGCACTGGGCGTGTTCGACGACCTGCTCGAGGCGCTGGACGGGCCCGTCGCCGCGCTGTGCGTGGGGCCGGTGACCGCGGCACCCCTGGCAGAGCTCGACGTGCCGTTCACCAGCCCGGACCGGATGCGGCTGGGGTCACTCATGCGGCACACCACCGACGAGCTCGCCGCCCGGACCGCGCCGATCGAGGTTGCCGGGCACGACCTCACCGTGTGTGCGGCGGCCGCACTGGTCGACGGCAGACCGGTGGAGCTCACCCCGGCCCAGCTCGCGCTGCTGCGGGCCCTCGCCCGGCGCCCCGGGGCCTGCGTGAGCCGCGATGACCTGCTCGCGGCCCTCCCCGGAGACGGCACCGACCTGCACGCCGTCGAGACCGCGATGGGTCGCCTGCGGCGCGCGCTCGGCGTTCCCGACCTCGTCACGACCGTCGTCAAGCGCGGGTACCGACTCAGCATCTAAAGGCGCCGCCGGCCCTGCGGACTCCTCGACGTACGCGCCCTGAATGGTCCACACCCGCAGCGTAACCCGCCAGTGAATGTGCATTCTGCCATCGCACGCCAGCGGGGCGGCGCGCGCAGAAGGGGCAGCGCACGCAGAAGGGGCAGCGCATCCGCGAGTGGGTGCGCTGCCCCTGGTTCGGGAACGGGCCGGGCCGGGGCCGGCGGCGAGCGGGCCGGCGTCTACGCCGCGATCACGCGGGCATGCCGGACGGCGGGCTGGGTGGCCACGAACACCGTGCCGTCGGCGGCGACCCGGGCGGGGAACACCGAGAGCCCGTGCGAGGGGTCGTCGAGGCCGCGACCGTCGGCGAGCGCATAGGCCTGCTTGCCGATCGGTGAGATCACCGCGGGTTCGCCGGCGCGGTCGCCCACCAGGCCGCGGCTCATCACGGCCGCCCGGGCGACGGGGTCGATGTTGCAGAGGGCGCGGACCTCGTCGTCGTCGATCTTGTACACCGCCACTTGGCGGCCGTCGGGCAGCAGGGCGGCGACCCCACGCCCCGGGATGAGGCGGCCGACCGGGCAGACGGCGATCTCGGCGGGGCGCGCGGCGCCCGATGCGGGAGCGGGGCGGGTGGCGGTGAACAGCTGGGTGGTGGTCATGACGGATCTCCTCCTGGTGGGCGGAACTGGTGAGCGGAAGTCGTGGGCGGAAGTAGTGGGCGGAGCTGGTGAGCAGGAGTCGTGGGCGGGGTGGCCGGCAGAGCTGGCCGGTGTCCGGCGCGGGACCGTCAGACGCGGGCCGGCATGGACGGCGAACCGAGCAGGACCGGCACCTTGCGGCCGTCGCGCTCCTCGAACTGCACGGTGGGGTCGGGCGCCTCGGGGGCGTTGATGAAGGAGACGAACCGGCCGAGCTTGTCGGGGTCGTCCAGGACGGCCGCCCACTCGTCCACGTACCCCTCGACATGCGATTCCATCCGGCCCTCGAGCTCGGCCGCGAGCCCCAGTGAGTCGGAGCAGACGACCTCACGAAGGTGGTCGATGCCGCCTTCGAGCGACTCCAGCCACGGTGCGATCCGCTGCAGGCGCTCGGCGGTGCGGACGTAGAACATCACGGTGCGGTCGATGTAGCGGATGAGCTGGTCGTCGGTGAGATCCCCGGCCAGCAGCTGTGCATGCCGCGGGGTCGCGCCACCATTGCCACCGACGTAGAGGTTCCACCCGGTCTCGGTGGCGATCACGCCGACGTCCTTACCGCGCGCCTCGGCGCACTCGCGGGCACAGCCGGAGACGCCCATCTTGATCTTGTGCGGCGCCCGCAACCCGCGATACCGAGTCTCGAGCAGGACCGCCATCCCCACGGAGTCCTGCTGGCCGTAGCGGCACCACGAGGTACCCACGCAGCTTTTCACCGTGCGCAGCGACTTGCCGTAGGCGTGACCGGACTCCATGCCCGCGTCGACCAGGCGTCGCCAGATCTGCGGCAACTCCTCCACACGCGCGCCGAAGAGATCGATCCGCTGGCCGCCGGTGACCTTGACGTACAGGTCGTGGTCGCGCGCGATCTCGCCGATCACGATGAGCTGGTCGGCCGTCACCTCCCCGCCGGGCATCCGCGGGACCACCGAGTAGGTGCCGTTCTTCTGGATGTTGGCCAGGAAGTGGTCGTTGGTGTCCTGGAGCGAGGCCTGCTCGCCGTCGAGGACGTGGTCGGAGCTGGTCGAGGCGAGAATCGAGGCGACGGTCGGCTTGCAGATGTCGCAGCCGGCGCCGCGGCCGAAGCGCCCGATCAGGCCGGAGAAGGTCCGGATCCCGGTGACCGTGACGATCTCGAACAGCTCCGAGCGGGACTGGTCGAAGTGCTCGCACAGTGCAGTGGACTGCTCGACCCCCTCGGCCTCGAGCACCTGACGCATGAGCGGCAGGCACGACCCACACGAGGTGCCGGCGCGGGTGCACGCCTTGAGTGCCGGGACGTCGCACGCCCCGCCACAGATCGCGTCGCGCAGCGTGCCCTTGGTGACGGCGTTGCAGGAACAGATCTGGGCGTCGTCGGGCAGCGACTCCACGCCGACACCCCCGCCGTCCGCCGCGGCGCCGGGAGTGATGAGGGACAGGGGATTGGACGACGGCAAGGTGCGCCCGAGCAGCGGCTTGAGCAGCTGGTACGGGCCCGCGTCCCCGACGAACACCCCGCCGAGCAGGGTCAGGGCGTCGTCGCTGAGGACGAGTTTGGAGTAGGTGCGCGTGACGGGGTCGTCCACCACCAACTCGAGGCAGCCGGGCGTGCGCCCGTGGGCGTCGCCGAAGCTGGCCACGTCGACCCCCATGAGCTTGAGTTTGGTGGCGAGGTCGGCGCCGGTGAACTCGGCGTCGGCGCCCGGACCGTCGCCCAGCCGGGCGGCGACCACCTCGGCGGAGGCGTACCCGGGTCCGACCAGGCCGTAGCAGGTGCCCTCGATGGCCGCGCACTCGCCGATCGCGAACACGTGCGGGTCCGAGGTGCGGCACGCCCGGTCGGTCAGCACGCCGCCCCGCTCGGCCAGTGCCAACCCGGCCCCGCGGGCGAGCTCGTCACGGGGGCGCACACCGACGGAGAACACCACGACCGCTGCCTCGACCGCGGTCGTCTCGCCGTCGTCGCCGGTCAGGGTCACCCGGACCCCGCCGTCACTGTCCGCACCGTCGCGCGGTTCGATCACCGTGTCGGTCACGCTCAGGTGCACCTCGATGCCACGGTCGCGGATGAGGTCGCCCAGCAGCGCGCCGCCCCGACCGTCGACCTGGACGGGCATGAGCCGGTCGTTGCGCTCCACGACGTGCGGGGTCAGCCCGATCAGGCTCAACGCGTTGGCGGCCTCGATGCCGAGCAGCCCGCCGCCGATCACGACGCCGTGCGCGCCGGGCCCTGCGGTCTCGGCGGCCGCGCGGATCGCGTCGAGGTCGTCGAGGGTGCGGTAGACATGGCAGCCGGGCAGGTCGTGACCGGGCACGGGCGGGACGAACGCGCGTGAGCCGGTGGCCAGGACCAGCGTGTCGTAGGAGATGAACTCGCCGGAGTCGAGTTCGACCTGCCGCGCGGATCGGTCGATCGCCGTGACGAGGTGTCCCGAGCGGACGGTGACCCTCGGGTCGGCGGAGTGGCGGGCGTCCTCGAGGTGCAGGGCCGCACGTTCCCAGGCGCCGACATAGGCCGAGAGGCCCACGCGGTCGTACGCGGGGTCGGGTTCCTCGCCGATCACCGTGACGGCCAGGTCGGTGTCGGCGTACCGCGAGCCGAGGGTGGAGACGAATCGGTGGGAGACCATCCCGTGCCCGACGACGACGATGTGCTCAGTCATTCCTAGACCTCCTTCGAGCCTGTACCGATCAGGCTAGGAAGGCGGTGTTGCGGAACTGTGGCGTCGGATCACGGTCCCGTGACGCTTAGTTCACAGGGGGCCCGGCGGCGGGTGAGGCCGCGGACGGGCTACGGGTGCGGGCGTGCCGAGGGCGCGCGGATGCCGGGAACCGGGTGAGGGCGGTCGCTTGCGCAGATGCCGGGGGAGGGGGGGCCGCTCAGTCGAGGGGGAGCAGGCTCGTCGGCGTGGCCGAGACCTCGTCCACCCGGTCGAGGTTCTGGCGCACCCGCTCCCACTCGCCGGAGGGGATCTCCTTCTCGAGTCGGCGCAGGACGGCCTTGTCGGAGGTCGCCCATGCGACGGGCATGGGTGAGATGAACTGGTACAGGTTGTCGCCGCCGCGGGCGCTGCGGTTGCCGACCACGGCCACGCACGGCACGCGCTCGCCCACGCGAACGTCGTGACCCGGGAGCTTCTCGCAGCTGCGGACGGCCAGCGCGGGGAGCTTTCCGGCGGAGCGGTCGACGGCACGGTCGACCAGCGCCAGGAGGGTCAGCCCGCGGGGGCGCACCTCGGCGATGATGGCCGGGACGAGTTCCGAGGTGGCGTAGGTGCGCTGCATCGAGCCCATTTTGCGCGGGATGTACCCGATCATCGCCAGGCATCCGAGAGCGAAGACCCCGGCCAGCGCGGCGACGATCCAGGCCCAGGCCTCGAAGCCGGAGTAGATGAGCAGGCCCACGGCCGCGGCCAGGACGAGCACACCGAGGATGCCCGCGGACCACTGCAGCCGCCGCACCTCGGCGAGGCTCTCGTTGTGCTTGCGGACCCAGGCGTCGTCGACGGGGATGTCGGCGAGGCGGTACTGCTCGTGCGGGGCGCGGGGGGTGCGATCGGCGGCCATGGGTCCAGTATCCCAGGAACCGTCCGGACCGGACCCGCGGGTGGCCGCCGGCGTCAGCCGACCTCGGGGATCGGCGGCCCCAGCAGGTCGTCGGCGTCGATGATCCGGTAGGCGTACCCCTGCTCGGCGAGGAACCGCTGCCGGTGCGCGGCGTACTCGGCGTCGAGGGTGTCGCGCGAGACCACCGAGTAGAAGTGTGCCTGGCCGCCGTCGTGCTTGGGCCGCAGCAGCCGGCCCAGCCGCTGCGCCTCCTCCTGCCGGGAGCCGAACGTCCCCGACACCTGCACGGCCACGCTGGCCTCGGGCAGGTCGATCGAGAAGTTGGCGACCTTGGACACCACGAGCGTGGAGATCTCCCCGGCGCGGAACGCGTTGAAGAGCTTCTCGCGCTCCTTGTTGGAGGTGGAGCCCTGGATGACGGGCGCGTCGAGCTCGTCGCCGAGTTCCTCGAGCTGGTCGAGGTAGGCACCGATCACCAGGGTCGGGGCGCCCGCGTGCTTGGCGAGGATGCTCTTGACCACCGGGATCTTGGTCCGCGCGGTCGAGCACAGCTTGTACTTGTCCTCCGCCTCGGCGGTGGCGTAGAGCATCCGCTCGTTCTCCGTGAGCGTCACCCGTACCTCGACGCAGTCGGCCGGGGCGATCCAGCCCTGCGCCTCGATGTCCTTCCACGGGGCGTCGTACCGCTTGGGTCCGATGAGGGAGAAGACGTCACCCTCGCGGCCGTCCTCGCGCACCAGGGTGGCGGTGAGCCCGAGTCGGCGCCGGGACTGCAGGTCCGCGGTCATCCGGAACACCGGCGCGGGCAGCAGGTGCACCTCGTCGTAGATCATCAGCCCCCAGTCGCGGGAGTCGAACAGCTCCAACGCCCGGTGGACGCCCTTGGTCTTGCGGGTGACCACCTGGTAGGTGGCGATGGTGACCGGGCGGATCTCCTTGCGCTCACCGGAGTATTCACCGATCTCGTCCTCGGTCAGCGTGGTGCGGGCCAGCAGCTCCCGCTTCCACTGCCGACCGGCGACCGTGTTGGTCACCAGGATGAGCGTGGTGGCCTTGGCCTTGGCCATCGCGGCCGCCCCGACCATCGTCTTGCCCGCGCCGCAGGGCAGCACGACGACACCCGAGCCGCCCGCCCAGAACGAGTCGGCGGCCATCTGCTGGTAGTCGCGCAGCTCCCAGGGCTCGGACTCGGTGGACAGGTCGATGTCGTGGGCCTCACCGTCGACGTACCCGGCCAGGTCGTCGGCGGGCCAGCCCACCTTCAGCAGCTCCTGCTTGAGGCGGCCGCGCTCGGACGGGTGCACCACGACGGTGTCGGTGTCGATGTCGGCGCCGAGCATGGGGGCGATCTTCTTGTGGCGTTTGACCTCGGCGAGCACCGCGGAGTCCAGGGAGACCAAGGTCAGTCCGTGGACCGGGCTCTTGACCAACTGGAGCCGGCCGTAGCGGGCCATGGTCTCGGCGATGTCCACCAGCAGCGGCTGCGGGACCGGGAAGCGGGAGAAGTTGACCAGCACGTCGACCACCTGCTCGGCGTCGTGCCCGGCGGCCCGGGCGTTCCACAGCGCCAGCGGCGTGATCCGGTAGGTGTGGACGTGCTCGGGGGCGCGCTCCAGTTCGGCGAACGGGGCCAGCGCCTGGCGCGCGTCGTTCGCCTGCTCGTGGTCGATCTCCAGCAACACGGTCTTGTCCGACTGGACGATCAGCGGTCCACCACTCACTTCGGCCCTCCTCGGGGTTTCACCGGACCCGCGTGGGTCCGACCCTTCATTGTCCAGGAATCCGGGTCAGCGGGTCGGGTCGACGTCGGAGACGGAGATCACGCGGTGCAGCGGCAGGGTGACGGGCTCGGCGGAATCCGGCTCGATCCCCTCGATCCGACCCCCACCGACGGAGGCCGGCACGAGCAGTCGCGCGGTGGACCGGCCCTGGGCGTCGACGACCGAGACGGTCACGGCGGTGCCCGTGCTCGCCGCGTCGTGCAGGCGGGCGATGGCGGCCTCGCCGGTGTACGTGCCCCCGGAGGCGCCCCGCGCCGAGCGCACCCGGTCGGCCGAACGCATCGCGGCGACGGCCGCACGCAGTTCGGAGGGGGTGGCCGTGCGAGTGGGGACCCGGGGCGCGCGGGTGATGCGGCTCTCCCGGACACGGGCCACCGGCCGGGACAACGCGACGACGGCGCCGGTCGTGTCCTCGACGACGGGGGCGAACCCGTGCTCGCGCAGGGCCTCCACCAGGTCCAACGGCCGGGCCTGGGAGATGAGGACGGTCGGCGCGACGGTCCGCAGTGCGCAGTTCTCGGCCACCGGGGAGCTGAGCACCTGGGCGACCAGAGACGGGTCGTCGCACCGGACGAAGGACAGGGCGGTACCCACCCGCAGCCGACCGTGACGACGGGCCACGTCCTCGATGAGGTAGTCCAGCGACTGCGGGACGGGGGTGACGGAGGTCCGGGCGAGCAGGTCCCGGATCCCCGCCGCCGTGCGCCCGGCGTCGAGTGCGCGACGCACGGAGGTCTCGGTGACGCGGTAGGTGGTGGCGGCGCCGGCCGACTCGACGTCGGCCAGGAGCGCGAACTCCGCGGCGAGCTCGGGCACGAGCGGGCCGGGGGCGAGGATCGTCAGGTCGGCCTGGACGATGACCTCCGAGACCGGGTCTGGCAGGGCGGCGACGAGGACCGGTTCGAGGTCCTCGACGCCGGGGGCGGGGGTGCCGTCATGGGTGGTGGCGGTGTGGGTGGCGGCTCCGGCGACGGGTGCGTGGGTGTCGCCGGCGAGGGCCCTGGCCGCGCTGGTGGCGGTGGTCCCGACGACGAGTCCCATCAGGCGCGCCTCCGCCACGGTCTCGGCCACGGGCCGGGAACCCGCACGCGAGAACCACACCGGCGAGGACCAGCGCACCACCTCCGTCAGCAGTGTGGCGTCGGGCTCCGCTGCGGGGTCCAGGGCGGCCAGCGCCTTCAGGACCCGGACCCGTTCTGTGGGACCGGGCGGGCCGATGGGCTCACCCAGTGCCGGCACGGTGCCGCCGCCCTCGATCTCGGACCCGACCCTCCAGGGAGTCCGCGGCATGGACCACCACGCGAGGACGAGCTCGGCCCAGCGGCGTGCCGGTTCGCGGGCCGACCACACGTCGGCGGCCTCGGTGGGGGCCCACACCGAGTCGAAGGCCACGTCGCCGACATCGGCGTCACCGACAGCGATGAGTCCCGCGGCCGCGAGGACCTCGAGCAGCAGGGGGAGCTCGCCCTCGACGAGACCGGCGGCGCGGGCCACCCGCCGCAGTTCGCGCACGCCGACACCGCCCGCCTTGAGGGTGGCGGCCGGGGCGGTCGACAGAGCGGAGAGGACCGAGTCGCAGCGGTGCAGCAGTTCGAGGGCCGCGACACCGCCGGAGGCGTCGACCCGGCCCGCCCCGCCCGACGCCGCCCCGGCCCTCGGGGCGGCCCACGCAGGGGCGTGGAGCAGCGACGATCCCTCGTCCCGGGCGCCGTGGCGGGCCCGGTCCAGCGCGTGGGCACGGGGGACGACGACCTCGCCGTCGTCCCCACCGGTCACCTCCGCGAGTCCCGCGCCGGCCAGCTCGGTCGCGGCGGCACGCACCGGCTCCGACGCCCCGGCTCCGAGAGCCCCGACGGGGGTGCGCCCGCGGGCGATCGCCTCGAGCACCCCGACCGCCGGAGCCGACAGACCGCCCCAGGCGACGTCGAGGTCGGCGCCCGCGGGCTCGCCGGGGTGCGGCGCCACCACCGGGGCCGACCGGACGGCCACCGCCGTGACCGGCACCATCCGGACATGACCCTCCCCGCCCCAGAGCAGGGTGAGGTCGCGGAGACGGGCGACGGCGGCGTGGAAGACGGGCTCGTCGTCGTCGACACCCAACCGCCCCGACACCGCACCCAGCGGCACCGTCCCGGAATCGGCACCCACCGCGGCGGCGGTGGACAGGACCACGAGCTCCGGCCACGTCAGGGTCCCCAGCGCGCGGGCGGTGGACGCCGGCAACCGCAGCCTCGACGCGAGCACGTCGACCGAGGCCGGGGGAGGGGTGGCCACATCTGGACGCAACTCGCACACGCGGACGAGCGCGTCATCGGACAGTCCGGCCAGCCACGCGGGGAAGTCCGGCTCGTCGCCGGCGGCACCGGGGGAACCAGCACTGCGGGGGGCGACACGGCGGGAGGAGGCTCGGGAACTCGGCATGATCCGTCCCAGCCTAGTGAGATCGCGGCGGCGGTGAGGACCGTCCGGGTCCGATACGACCCGGATGCTGACGGGACGCCCGCGAGGTGAGACACTGGACACGTGGCTGCCAAGAAGAATCTGACCCATGACAACCCGGGATGGCCCGACGCCTCGTTCGGCGAGCACCCGGTGACCGAACTCGCCGCGCTGGTCGCGGGAGGCCTGTCCCCCTTCGGGCAGGAGACCTTCCCGCTGCCGCAGCATCGGCTGGGCTACCTCCACCCCGAGACGGTGGTCAACAGGACCGCCCGCACCCGCTGAGCGCGGCGCACTTACACACGAGAAAGGGCCGCCACTCCCCGCAGGGAGTGGCGGCCCTTTCTCGTGGTCCGTGGACCGGGGCTGCGCGGGTGACGCGTCAGTTGGCCAGGTAGGTGGCGAAGAAGCCGTCCACCAGGTCCTGGTTGCCGGCGTACGCGGCGTCGACGGCGTCGCGGTTGGCCTCGTAGGTGTCGGCGATCGGCAGGGCGATGCCGCGGCCCTCGGCGAAGGAGGACAGGGTCGCCACGTGCTCGGCTGCGGTGACCGCCTCCGGGGCGGCGGGCGCGGCCGGGGCGTGGGCACGCGGGGCCGGCGCGGGCGCCGGGTCGGACAGGTCACGCGGGGTCGGCGCGGAGTTCAGACCCAGCTTGGCCGAGCAGGCGGGCCAGGCGCCCCAGCCCTGACCGGCGAGGGTCTTCTCGGCGATCGCGATCTGCTGCTCGCGCGTGGCCTGGTTGGCCGTCGGGGCGTACTGCGTGCCGCCGTAGGCGGCCCAGGTGCTCGGCGAGAACTGCAGGCCACCGTGGTAGCCGTTGCCGGTGTTGATGCCCCAGTTGCCGCCCGCCTCACACTGGGCCAGGCGGTCCCAGTCGGAGTCGGGGGCGGCGTTGGCGGCCGGCGCGAGGGCCAGGCCGGCGGCGGAGAATGCGGTGCCCGCGAGCACGACCTTCACAGCGTTCCTGGGCGCTGAGGAGGGGGCGGCGGCACGGTGGCGTCCGGTGTAAGAGGTCATGTCGTCAGTCCTTTTCACTCTGTGCCTACGGGGTGAGCTGTCGGGTTCGGACGAGTGCGTCCGGCCGCCGGTGGCGGCTTCACCCCAAGGCGACCTGCGGCCGCCGGGCCCGTGGTGGGCCCTGTCGGGTCCCCCGTCCCCGCCCGGGTAATGGTCACTGTGGCATCGGCCGCTGGGCGGGGTTCGGTAGGTGCGTCCGATGCCGACTCGCTGACGAGTCTGCTACGAAACTGTAGCGGTCCGATGCCGGATCGTCACCATTCTGAAATAAACCGAGGCAGTGCAGGTCTGGCGAGGGTGCCGTTATCGGCTCGTTACCAGCGGTGTTCGCGGGAGGGTGTGGTTGATCACACCGAGGGTGGTCGCGAGCCGAGGATGGCGTAGAGCAGCCCCAGCAGGAACCCGACCGGCGTGAACAGCATCGCGCCGAGATACAGGATGGTCGGCGCGTCGCGGCCGAGCACGAACGGGGTCAGCGCCGCCGCGACGGTGAACAACACTCCGATCGAGAAGATGACGAGCGCCGTCACGAACAGGCCCCGGCGTCGTGGCCGCACGGGGTCGGCTGCCCGGGTGGACGCCGCGGCGTCAGGTGTCCAGGGGTCGTCGGCAGGGCGTCGATCGTCGGCGGTCACACGGGGAGGTTACCGCTCGCCTCGCGGTGGGCACCAACGCGCACGAGGGTAGTCTCGGGGCATCAGTCATGGTTGTCGGTCGCGTATCCCGCGTCCGGTCGGAAGGTGGTTCGCGGTGCCCAGCGGCAAGGTCAAGTGGTACGACGCGGAGAAGGGCTTCGGCTTCCTGTCCCAGGAGGGTGGCGAGGATGTCTACGTGCGGTCCGAGGCGCTGCCCGCGGGGGTCGAGACGTTGCGTCCGCGCCAGCGCGTGGAGTTCGACATGGTCTCCGGACGCCGCGGCCCCCAGGCGTTGCGCGTGGTGGTCCACGACGAGCCGACGGTCGCGGAGGAGCGGGCCCCGAGGAGCGGGCCCCGACGTTCGGCGGACGAGCTGCACGGGATGGTCGAGGACATGATCAAGGTGCTCGAGTCGACCGTCCAGCCCGAGTTGCGCCGTGGTCACCGGCCGGAGGCCAAGGTCTCGGGCCGGGTGGCGTCGGTGCTCCGCGCGGTCGCGCGCGAGCTGGACGCCTGACCCACGGATCAGTCGTCGTAGGTGAAGCGCACCGACCACTCGCCGTTGAGGATCGACTCCGACCCGTCAGCGGCATAGACGATCGCGACCGCACGGATGGCGAGGCCCTCGATCCGGCCCGCCTCCGGGGTGGTCACGGGCACCAGCAGCTGGCCCGGCCCGCCGGCCTCGACGGTGTAGTCGCGGGAGCCGTCGGCGCGGATCTCGTAGACGTCCATCGTCGACGCACGCAGCTCTCCGGGCAGCCGGACGGTGAGGATGTCCTCATCCTGCACCCGGAACTCGCCGACCGGATTGGTGAAGGTGTTCCCGTCCAGGTCGGTCGCGGTGAACGGCAGCACGGTCACCTGGCTGCGATCGCTCGCGACGGTCACCTCGGGTAGTGCACCGTATCGGGCCTCCGAACCCTGCCAGGCGCCGACGATCGCGGCGATCATGATGATCATCCACGCCGCGATCGCCCAGGTGATGGGACGGATACGGGAGCCGGTCGACGGGGTCTCGTTGCGGGAACTCACTCCCTCATTCTGCCGAGGGGCCGGGTGTCGGCCACACCCGGGTCGCGCGGCGGGCCCGGGAAGCGCGGCCTGTTGCCGCCTAGGCCGGGGACGAGGGTCGACCCGCGGCCGGTCAGGTGCGATTGCGCGAACATCAGGGCGCCGACCACGGCGATCACCGAGAACCCCACGGTGAAGTCGGTCGGCAGGAGGACGCCCAGTGCTCCGCCGAGGACCCACGCCACCTGCAGGGCGGTCTCGGAGCGACCGAAGGCCGAGGAGCGTGCGGCGTCCGGGATGTCCGTCTGGACCGACGCGTCGAGGGCGACCTTGCCCAGGGCGCTGCACACCGCCGCGACGAGCGCGAGGACGGCCGCGGCCCAGATGGTCCCGAGGAACGCGGCGACGACGGCCGTCGCCAGGGCCGCCCCCGCGGCCGTGCCGGCGATCCGTTCGGGCCGGCCCAGCGGGAGCCGCGCACCGACGGCGTTGCCGGTGAAGGTACCCAGCCCGCCGGCGGCGCCCGCCATCGCCAGGAGGCCGGCCTGCTCGATCGCGGTGGCGTCCTCCTGGGCCTTGGCCATGAACGCCAGGAACAGGGTGAGGAAGCCGGTCATGAAACGCAGGAGCGACACCGCCCACAGGTTCGCCAGGACGTTCCTGCCCAGCGGCCGCGTGAGGACCGCCCGGAGGTCACCGGTCAGACTCGGGCCCCGCTCCATCCGCAGGGTGGCGGACTCCTCGTCCCGGGACGCCTCGGCGTGCGCGGGGATGGTCACGGCGACGTAGGCCGCGACGAGGGCGACCGCTGCGAGCAACCACAGGGCGGCGTCGGAGTCCCACAGCCATGCCACGGCGCCGGCTGTCGCCCCTGCGATGAGGCTGCCGCAGACGTGCCCCAGCACGGTCAGGCGGGAGTTGGTGCGGACCAGGTCCAGGGTCGGGGGCAGCACGTGGGGGGTGATGGACGCCTTGACGACGCCGAACGTCTTGGACAACACGAGCATGCCCAGCGCGAGGGGGTACAGGAGCCAGGAGTCGAAGTTCAGCGCGAGGACCACCGCCAGCACCGCACGCAGGGTGAACGTCAGTGAGACGGTGAGACGTCGGCCCCGGTGCAGGCGATCCAGCGCAGGGCCGATGACCGGCGCGATCAGTGCGAACGGCGCGACCGTGACCAGGAGATACAGCGCCACGCTGGCGCGGGACTCCGCGGTCGCGGCGGAGAAGAACAGGGTGTTCGCCAGGGCCACGGCGAGAATCGCGTCGCAGGCGAAGTTGGCGACCGTGACGTAGCTGAGCGGAGCGAGCCCCGAGCGGTCCGCGCCGTCGGCGTGGAAGACCCGGCGCACGCCCCGTCCGGCGGAGGAGACGGCGCGGCGCGCGGGTCCGGTGTGACGCTCACCCAACGAGGCGCACCTCGTACATGGTCGGCCACAGCTTGCCGGTGAGCAGGACGTTCCCGGAGTCCGGCAGCGCCGCGATGCCGTTGAGCACCGCATCCGGGTCCGCGGGCCGCGGTTGCTGGAGCTGCCCGGCGTCGTAGATCGCGGTGACCTGCCCCGTCGCGGGATCGATCCGCACGATCTCGTCGGTCATCCACACGTTCGCGAGGACCGAGCCGTCCGCACACTCCAGCTCGTTGAGCCGGGTGACCGGCGTGCCCCCGGAGGTCACCGACACGCGTCCGGTCGGCTCGAAGGTCGTCGGGTCGCGGAAGGTCAGGGTGTCGGAGCCGTCGCTCATCACCAGCGCCGTGCCGTCGGAGCACAGGCCCCAGCCCTCGCCCTCGTACGGGACCTCGGAGCGCACCTCGAGGGTCTGCGGGTCGCGGTTGTGGGCGATGCCCTTCTGCCAGGTGAGGGTCCACAGGGTGTCGGGGGTGACGGCCAGGCCCTCGCCGAACTCGTCCCCCGCCATGGCGACGGTCACCGCGGGCTCGCCACCCCCCAGCGGTCGACGCTGGACCACGGAACTGCCGACCCGCCCCGTCGACTCGTAGATCTCGTCGCCCACCACCTGTAGCCCCTGGGTGAACAAGGACGGGTCGTGCTCGAGCGTGCGCACGACCTCCACCGAGCCGCGCGCGGGTTGCGGGTCCGACGGCCCGACCGGCACCCGGGGGGCCGCCGAACTCCCGGCGGCCGAGCCGGCGGGGACGCTCGACGAGGCCAGGGAAGCGCCGGCGGAGGTGGTGGCGGGCGGTGCTCCTCCGTCGTCCGAGGAACACGCCGTGAGTGCGGCGACGAGGCTCAGGGACACGACGAGGGGGCCGACCGGGCCGAGGGCGCTGCGCATGCCCCCCAGGATGCCGCACGACGGGCCGGGCCGTGACCTCCACGCGGAGATGCGCATAATGGGAGGGGTGAACACCGAGGTAGGCACGGATCAGGGGTCGGATTTCGACGGCGCGCTGCGTGAGCGGCTGGCCTCCGGCGTCGACGTGGCCCGGTCGGCGGTCGAGAAGTTCGCCGCGGAGGGTGTGGGGGAGCACCTCGGCAGCACCGTCGAGGCGGAGTTCACCACCACGCACCGGTTCGCCTCCGAGCTGCCCGGGTACCGAGGTTGGTACTGGGCCTGCGTCCTCGCGCTCGTGCCCGGTGGTGACCTGACCGTCGACGAGATCGCGCTCCTCCCGGGAGCGGACGCGCTGGTCGCCCCCGAGTGGGTGCCGTGGGATCGGCGCATCCGGCCCGGGGACCTCGGCGCCGGGGATCTGCTCCCGCCGCCCGAGGACGACGACCGGCTCGTCCCCGGCTACACGCTGAACGGCGACGACGAGCTGGACGACGCCGCGGGGCCGATCGGTCTCGGCCGACCGCATCACCTGAGCTGGGAGGGGCGGGCCGCCGCCGCCGACCGGTGGACGGTCGAGCGCGGACCGGACACCGAGATCGCCCGGGCCGCCAAGCACCACTGTGGGACCTGTGGGTTCCTGGTGCCCGTGGCCGGGTCCCTGGGCGCCCTGTTCGGCGTCTGCGCCAACGAGTTCTCCGCCGACGGGCAGGTCGTCCACCTCGAGTACGGCTGCGGCGCCCACAGCGAGGTCGAGATCCCCTCCGACACCGGGCCGGCTGTTGCCGACGCGTACGACGACGCCGCCGTCGACGTGGTGGTCCTGCCCCAGCAGCTCGCCGCGACCGCACGTGCCCGCTCCGCCGCCGATGACCGCACGGACGATCAGGCCGCGTCCGGCCACCCTGCGTCCGGCCACCCTGCGTCCGGCCACGCCGCGTCCGGTGCGGCCGCCCCCCACGAGGGTGGGGACGCCGAGACGCCTGTCGACGAGCCCACGTCCGCGGACTGACCCGCTCAGTCCAGGTCGTAGTCCAGGCCCTGTTGGGCACCCGCGCTGCCGCGTAGTACGGCCCGGCGCTGCAGTGCGTAGACGACCGTGCCGACCGCCCCGACGCCGACGCCGACCGCGCCCAGGATGACCGAACGCATGTCGACCTCCTCCATGAGCATGTGGGCCAGGAGGGCCAACGTCCACGCCAGGGTGCCGATGATGACGACGGGTCGGGGGTCCAGCAGGTAGGCGGGAATCCGGGGGACCCCCGGGTCTGTCGACTCGTCCGTCATGACCGCGACGCTACCGCAGGCGGCGGGGCGGTTACTCTATGACGGTTCCTCACCCACAGCTCAGGAAGGTCACCAGATGTCGCAGAGCACCGGGGCCCCGTCGCAGCCCCCCACCAAGGTCGGGGCGCTCGATCGCTACTTCAAGATCAGCGAGCGCGGCTCGACGGTGTCCCGCGAGGTCCGCGGCGGGCTCGTCAGCTTCTTCGCGATGGCCTACATCATCATCCTCAACCCGCTGATCCTCGGCTCGGGCACCGACGTCGAGGGCAACCAGCTGTCGATCGTCGAGATCGCCGCGGTCACCGCCTTCACGGCGGGCGTGATGACCATCGCGTTCGGTGCGATCGCGCGGTACCCCTTCGCATTCGCCACGGGCCTGGGGATCAACTCGCTCGTCGCCGTCACCATCGCGCAGCAGGTGACCTGGGCCGAGGCCATGGGCCTGGTGGTCATCGAGGGCATCATCATCGTGATCCTCGCCGTCACCGGGTTCCGCACCGCCGTGTTCAACGCGGTGCCCGGCGAGCTCAAGGCGGCCATCGCCGTCGGGATCGGCCTGTTCATCGCGATGGTCGGTGTCGTCGACTCCGGTTTCGTCCGCCGCCTCCCGGACGCGGCCGGCACCACCGTCCCGGTGGGGCTGGGCATCAACGGGTCGATCGCCTCGTGGCCCACCTTCGTCTTCGTCGTCGGTCTCCTGCTCTGCGGAATCCTCGTCGCACGCCAGATCCGCGGCGGCCTGTTCATCGGCATCGTCGTCACCGCGGTCTTCGCGGTGATCGTCGAGGCCCTCGCGGACGCGGGCCCGTCCTTCGTCGACGGTGAGCCCAATCCGACCGGCTGGGGCCTCGCGGTCCCCGGCATCCCCGATTCTCTCGGGGGCATCCCGAACCTGTCGCTGATCGGCCAGGTGGACCTCATCGGCGCGTTCGTCCGCATCGGGCCGCTGGCCGCGGGACTGTTCGTCTTCACCCTGCTGCTCGCCAACTTCTTCGATGCCATGGGCACCTTCACCGGCCTCGGCAAGGAAGCCGAGCTCATGGACGACAAGGGCAACCTGCCCAACATGAAGGCCGCGCTGGTCGTCGAGGGATTCGGTGCCGTCGCCGGCGGTCTGACCTCGTCGTCGTCGAACACGGTGTTCCTCGAGTCCGCCTCCGGCATCGCCGAGGGAGCCCGGACGGGCCTGGCGAACGTCGTCACGGGCGGGTTGTTCCTGCTGGCGATGTTCTTCACCCCGCTGTACGAGGTCGTCCCGGTCGAGGCCGCCGCGCCCGCGCTGGTGATCGTGGGTGCGCTGATGATCTCGCAGATCAAGGCGATCGACCTGACCAACTTCGCGGTCGCGCTACCGGCGTTCCTCACGATCGTGGCGATGCCGTTCACGTACTCCATCGCCAACGGCATCGGGATCGGTTTCATCGCCTGGGTCGTCATGGCAACGGCCACCGGCAAGGGCCGCACCGTGCACCCGATCCTCTGGATCGTCGCGGTCGCGTTCGTCGTGTACTTCGCGATCGGTCCCATCACCGACGCGCTGGCCTGACCGGCCGGCGGGAGGAGCGACCGAACCGTGCACGTCGTCGACGTCTCCGACCCCGCCGACCCCAGGCTGGACGACCTCCGCGACCTCAACAACTCCGACCGGCGGCCCGACCTGCCCGGCGGGCGGGGACTGGTGATCGCCGAGGGCACGTACGTCGTGGGCCGCATGCTGCTCTCGCGCTTCCGGCCACACGTCCTCCTGGGTACCGACGCGCGGTTGCACCAGTTGCGCAGGGAGGCCGCCGCCGAGGGGTGGGACGCCGACGAGCGCGCGGGCGACGCGGTGTATCTGCGCACCACCAAGGACGTCCTCAGCGAGGTGATCGGCTTCCGGTCCAGCCGCGACATCCTCGCCGCCGCGGACCGGCCCGCACCACTGCCGGTCGAGGAGGTGCTGGACGGCGCGCGGACGCTCGTCGTGCTCGAGGGCGTCAACGACCCCGAGAACCTCGGCGCGATCTTCCGCAACTGCGCTGCCCTCGGGGTCGACGGCGTGCTGTTCGGGGCGGCGGCCGGGGACCCGCTCTACCGGCGGGTCGTGCGGGTGTCGATGGGACACGTGCTCCGCCTGCCGTTCGCCCACCTGCCCGGCACGCCCACCACCTGGCAGCGTTCGCTCGAGGGCCTGCGGGAGCGGGGCTTCCGGACCGTCGCCCTGACGCCGTCCGCCGACACCCCGCTGTCCCGGGCCGTCGACGCCGACAGGGTGGCGTTCGTGCTCGGCGCGGAGGGCCCGGGGCTCACCGAGCACGCGATGCGTGCCTGCGATGTGCGGGCCGCGATCCCCATGACCGACGGCACGGATTCGCTCAACGTCGCCACCGCCGCGGCGGTCGCGTTCTACGAGCGGTCCCGCCGGGACTGACCCGCTCGCGACGGGCCGCGTCGACCCGCTAGCGGGATCCGCCGTCGCGACGGCGGCGGGACACCGAGTCCGCGCCCCGGCGCACGGCGTCACCGACGAGGCCGGCGATGCTCCGTATCCGGCCGCCGCGCGCACCCCCGCCCGGCCCGCGGGATCCGGAGGGGAGCCGCTCGTAGTCGTCGTCGGCGTAGGGGGAGGGCCCGCCGGCGGCGCTGTCGCCATCGGCGTCCGTGTCGGACCCGACGCCGGCGGCACGCCTCGCGGCCGCGTGGAGCTCGGCGCGGCCCGGCATCCCCACGACGTGCAGTGCCGGCCCGGAGAGCGGGGTGTGCTGGCGTACCTCGCGGCGACCGTCGGTGGCGAACCCGTGGACCGGCACGTCGAGCCCCCCCGGCTCCAGGTCGAAGCCGAGCCAGTCGCGGTGGGCGGCGTGGAGGAGTGACGATGGCGAGAACGGCAACGCCAGGGGGGTGTCGGTCGCCGTGTCGAGCGGGAACTCGCCGGCCCAGTAGGGCCTCTCGAACGGCAGGGGCATGCCCTCGTCCTCGACGATCCGGTCGTCGGCCCCAGCGAACGCCCGCACGAGCCGCCCCGACTCCCACCGGGCGAATCCGCTCACCCCGTCCTCGGCATCCTGGGCGAACAGCAGGATGGTGGGCGCCTCCACCAGTTTCAGCCACGACTCCGGGGTGGCGGACGGCGTGATGGGCCCCTCCATCGGGGTCTGGACGACGGTGAGTCCCGGGAACGAGCCCACGTAGATCTCCCCCGGCCCGGCCGAGGCCGAGCGGTTGAGCGGGAACGCGCCCAGGGACGCCACCGTGACCGTGGGGAACAGCCGCGACAGCAGACGTCGCGCGAAACCGGGGTCGGACGGTTGTCCCGCCCGGATCGGTGCGGCGGGATCATCCGTGGCGAGATACCAGAAGGTTGCGACGTGGTGTCCCATGACCGGACTCAGTCGTCCTTACCGCGGACCCCGAGCAGGACGTCCTCCCACGAGGGCATCGTGGGATGACGGCGCGAGTGGCGTCGTTCGGGTTCGGTGGGCGTGGGCTGGAGGAAGTCCTCGTTGTCGGTGTTGTCGTTGTCGTCGTCGTCGTCGTCGTTGTCGTTGTCCTTCCCGCCTCGCACCCCCGCGGGGCGCGAGGCGCCGGACGTCGGCTCCGACCGCCCGGACGCCACCGGTCCCGTCCCCGCGGGAGGGGCGGATGCGGCGGGGGTGGACGGTCCGGCTGGTGTCGACGATCCGGCTGGGGTGGCCGGCGCGGCGGACGGCGCGGGGACCGCGCGGATCGGCGGCGGGCCCGGCGGCAGCGGGGGAGGAGACGAGACCGAGCGCAGCGCCGTCGCGCGCGAGGGGTCGAGGATGTTCTCGGCCTCGTCGTCGAGGGCCCGGGCCGAACCGCCGTGCGAGTCGGGGACGAACGACCACGTCGCACTGGCGTCGTCGGACAGGCCCGCCGGCCAGGAGGTACGGACGACCCACCCACCGGACCGGTCACGCCAGGCGTCCCAGACGACCAGGTCCGGGTCCACGCCACGGCGGTCGAGGGCGGCACCCACCCGGTCGGCGAGCGTGTTGAGGGCCGGGCCGTCCGGCAGCACCGGATGGGCGCCCTTGGCCATGTCGGCGGCGTTGGCGCGTTCCAACAACACCGGCACGGCGAACCCCTGGATCCGCGACAGTGACACGCCGGCGTCGGCGGCGACCTCCTCCGGGGAGGCGCCGTGCCGGATGCGGTCCTGGATCTCGCGGGGGCGCAGCGTACCGGTCACGGGAGCCCGACCGGACCCACCGCCGGGCACGAACTCACCACGGGCGGCCGCCCGCAGACGATCATCGAGTGGCAGGGAGAACTTCTCGCCGGAGTCCGGGACCTCGCATTCGACGACCGACGACTCGGTGTCCACACCGACGATCCTCAGCTTCCGCATGCCGCCTCCTCGACTCCTCGCGGTCCCGTGGGCGGCTCGAGGGGTCGAGTGGCGCGCACCCGGGTCCTGGGCGTTGATCCACATGGTAGGTCAGCACAGCCCACCCGGCGCGCGGACGGGCCGGGTGGGCTGCGGAAAACTGCAGACGATGCTGCGCGGGTGGCCCCGGAGGACGCCGATCAGGCGAGCTGGCCGACCACGTGGTCGATGCAGCGGGTCAGCTGCGTGACGTCCTCCGGCTCGATCGCCGGGAACATGCCGATGCGCAGCTGGTTGCGGCCCAGCTTGCGGTACGGCTCGGTGTCGAGGATGCCGTTGGCGCGCAGCGTCTTGGCGACCTTCGCGGCGTCGATCTTCTCGTCGAGGTCGATGGTGCCCACGACCTGCGAGCGGTGGGCCGCCTCGGTGACGAACGGGGTGGCGTAGTCGCTGGCCACGGCCCAGTCGTAGAGGCGCGAGGACGAGTCCTTGGTGCGCGCGACGCACCAGTCCAGACCGCCCTGGGAGTTCATCCACTCGATCTGCTCGGCGAACATGATCAGCGTGGCCACGGCCGGGGTGTTGTACGTCTGGTTCTTGCGCGAGTTGTCCACCGCGGTCGGCAGGGACAGGAAGTCCGGGCACCAGCGGTCGGTGGCGGCGATCTCGTCGACCCGCGCGAGCGCGGCCGGGCTCATGATCGACACCCACAGGCCACCGTCCGAGGCGAACGACTTCTGCGGGGCGAAGTAGTAGACGTCGGTGTCGGCGATGTCGACGGGCAGTCCGCCGGCGCCGGAGGTGGCGTCGATCGCCACCAGCGCGTTGTCCGAGCCGGCCGGGCGGCTCACGGGGAGCATGACGCCGGTCGAGGTCTCGTTGTGGGCCCAGCCGATGAGGTCGACCGACGGGTCCGAGGTCGGCTCGGGGGCCGAACCGGGCTCGGCGGAGATGACGATCGGGTCGGCCAGGAACGGCGCACCGCCGGTGACCTTCGCGAACTTCGACGAGAACTCACCGTAGGTCAGGTGCAGCGACTTCTCGCGGACCAGGCCGAAGGCGGCGGCGTCCCAGAACGCGGTGGTGCCGCCGTTGCCCAACACCACCTCGTAGCCGTCGGGCAGGGAGAACAACGAGGACAGGCCGTCGCGCACGCGGCCCACGACATCCTTGACCGGGGCCTGCCGGTGACTGGTGCCCATCACGGTGGTGGCGGCGTCGGACACGGCCGCGATCTGCTCGGGACGGACCTTGGACGGGCCGCAGCCGAAGCGGCCGTCGGCGGGCTTGAGGTCGGCGGGGATGGTGGGCAGCTGATCGCTCATGCTCTTGGGGTGCCGTTCGGTCGGGGTGTGGGACGTGGTCCATCGTAGTCCGGCCCGTCCGTGGCCCGGAGTACCGTCTGGGTCATGGAGGAACCCGCCCTGGAACCGACCGATTTCGACGTCATGCGGGTCGGGTACGGCCTGCATCCGCGGTTGGACGTCGCCGACCTCGACGACGGGTGGCTGCCGCTGTTCACCGCGTGGTTGGAGGAGGCGGGTCGCCGAGGTGTCCGTGAGCCCAACGCGATGGTGCTCGGCACCGTCGGTGCCGACGGCCGGCCCTCGACCCGGACGGTGCTGTGCAAGGGCGCCGACGAGCGGGGGGTGACGTTCTTCACGACGACGACGTCCCGCAAGGGTGCGCAGTTGGCGGAGACCGGGTACGCGTCGGTGACCTTCCCGTGGCTGGTGGCCGAGCGCCAGGTGCACATCGAGGGCCCGTGCCGTCTCGTCGACCGGGCGGACAGCCTCGACTACTGGCGCACGCGGCCCCGGGGGTCGCAGGTCTCGGCGTGGGCTTCGGAGCAGTCCCGACCGGCCGAATCCGTCAAGGAGCTGGAGTCGCTGTACGCGACCGCGGAGCGGCGACTGGCGGGCGTCGACGAGATCCCCATGCCGGACAGATGGGGCGGGTTCCGGCTGGTGCCCGAACGGGTCGAGTTCTGGCAGGGCGGTCCGGACCGCTTCCACGACCGCGTCGAGTGCCTCCTGGCGGGGGAGACGTGGACGGCCCGCAGGCTCCAGCCCTGACCACCCGCGTCCAGACAGGCTGTGGGGCCGTGGGGGGAGCGTCTGAGAACTCCCTTCGAACCGTGGTCCGCCCTCACGGTAGGGTGTGGCACAGCACATTCGTGGCGGGATTCAGGCCGCCGGGACCAGTCGTCGGAGAGGGAATCGCGTGACCGCAGGCTCGAACGGTTCGGACCGCAATGCAACACTGTCCTACCCCGGCGGTGAGCTCGAACTCGATGTGGTGGAAGCGACCTGCGGAAGCGACGCGGTGCAGCTGGGTTCCCTGCTGGCGAAGACGGGGATGACGACCCTGGACGTCGGGTTCGTCAACACCTCCGCCTGCACCTCCTCGATCACCTACATCGACGGCAACGAGGGCATCCTCCGTCACCGCGGGTACCCGATCGACCAGCTCGCCGACAACGCGTCCTTCCTGGAGGTCTCGTACCTGCTCATCTACGGTGAGGACCCCACGGAGGCCCAGCTCGCCGAGTTCACCGAGAAGGTGCTCGCCGAGACGACGCTGCCCGGCCAGATGATGCCGCTGCTGCAGGCCTTCCCCCGGGACACCCACCCGATGCCCGTCCTGTCGGCCGGCGTGAGCCTCTTCGGGACCCACGGTGACGACCTGGACATTGACGACCCCAAGGCCGTCGACCTGGCCACCGCCCGACTCCTCGGACGCGGCCCGACCCTGGCCGCCGCGATCGAGCGCATCCGGGGCGGCAAGGACGCCATCGACCCGGACCCGTCGCTCGGGTACGTCCGCAACTTCCTGCGGATGACGTTCGGCCCGGACTACGAGGTCACTGACGAGGTCGCCGACGCCCTCGACATGCTCCTCGTGCTGCACGCCGATCACGAGCAGAACTGCTCCACCTCCACCGTCCGCATGGTCGGTTCCTCCGAGGCCCCGCTCTACGCCTCGATCACCGGGGGCATCAACGCGCTGTACGGTCCGCTGCACGGTGGCGCCAACCAGGCCGTGCTGGAGATGCTCGAGCGGATCGACTCGGAGGGCGGCGACGCCACCGACTACATGGACCGGGTCAAGAACAAGGTCGACGGCGTCAAGCTGATGGGCTTCGGCCACCGCGTCTACAAGAGCTACGATCCGCGCGCGCAGATCGCCAAGAAGCACGCGCACGCGCTGCTGTCGCAGAGCAACGACCCGCTGCTCGAGATCGCGCTCAAGCTCGAGGAGACGGCGCTCGCCGACGACTACTTCGTCGAGCGCAAGCTCTACCCGAACGTGGACTTCTACACCGGCCTGATCTACCGCGCGATGGGCTTCCCGACGGAGATGTTCACCGTGCTGTTCGCGCTCGGCCGTATGCCCGGGTGGATCGCGCACTGGCGCGAGATGCGCGAGGATCCGTCCACCAAGATCAACCGCCCGCGTCAGGTCTATACCGGCCCGGCCGAGCGGAGTTTCACCCCGATCAGCCAGCGCTGAACCCGGGAACCTGACTCCAGGAGGAGACACCATGGACAAGCCCGAGATCGACATGCCGACGGGCCCCGCGCCCACCGACCTCGTCGCCGAGGACATCACGGTGGGGGACGGTGCCGAGGCGGTCGCCGGCGGCAACGTCACCGTCCACTACGTGGGGGTCGACTACGAGACCGGTGAACAGTTCGACTCCTCCTGGGACCGCGGCGAGTCCATCACCTTCCCGCTCAACGGCCTGATCCAGGGTTGGCAGGAGGGGATCCCGGGGATGAAGGTCGGCGGTCGCCGCCAGCTGGTGATCCCGCCGGACAAGGCCTACGGCACCTCCGCGGCGCTGCACCCGCTCGGCGGCAAGACCCTGGTGTTCGTCATCGACCTGCTCAACGCCTGAGCCCTCCTCCCGTAGCCGGGAGACCCGATCGCCCCGTCCTCCCCACGGAGGGCGGGGCGATCGGCGTCGAGGGGACGGTTCGCCCCGACGTGCGCGCACGACAGCGGGATTGAGTAAAGTCTTTTCTTATCGACGGTGATCAGCGCCGTCCCAGTAGGAAAGAGCCCCCATGACCCAGCCCGTCCGTCGCGCCCTCGCCGCCGTCTCCGCCACTGCCTTCGCCGCCGCCGGCCTGGGGCTCGCGGCCCCTGCCGCCGCCACGGCCGCGCCCCGCGTCGAGACCGTGTCCGGGGCCACGTATGTGAGCTTCGACGACCTCGCGCCGGGGCAACTCGACACCGTCGAGGACCTCGCCGAGCAGATGAACCTGATCTTCCCGGGTGACCAGGAGGTCGTCTTCGTCATCGACAGGAAGGGCCCCCGCTCCGCGATCGGGGTCTACGGGCCCTCGCGCGGCGGGATCTCCCTGGCGGTCGAGTGCGACCCCGCTGTCGACACGTGGGAGTCCCATCTCGCCGGGTCCTGTCAGGGCAACGAGGAATCCCTCCTGGACTGACGGCTGCGGAACGGGAGTCCGAGCCCGCCGGCCTCCCGCGGCGGCGGGCGGGCTCGGACCCTATCCCTGCGGCCGCAGGAAAGGCGCCAGCGCGTCCAACACGGCCGGGTCCTCGATCGTCGAGGGCACCACCACGTCCTGCTGTCCGTCGGCGATCTGGCGCATCGTCTTGCGCAGGATCTTGCCCGAGCGGGTCTTGGGCAGACCCTGCACGACCGTGCAGTCCCGGAACGTGGCCACCGCACCGATCTCCTCACGCACCATCGCCACCAGCTCGGCCCGCAGCTCCTCGGGGTCCCGGACCTGGCCGGACTTGAGGACCACGTACCCGACGGGCCGCTGGCCCTTGAGCTCGTCCCTGACCCCGATCACGGCGGCCTCCGCCACGGCGGGGTGGGTCGCGATGACGGCCTCCATCGACCCGGTCGACAGGCGGTGGCCGGCCACGTTGATCACGTCGTCGGTCCGGCCCATCACGTAGACGTAGCCGTCGGAATCGATGTACCCGCCGTCCCCGGTCGAGTAGTACCCGTCGAAGACCGACATGTACGAGGAGACGAACCGCTCGTCGTCCTCCCACAGCCCCGCCAGCGTCCCCGGTGCCATGGGCAGCTTGATCGCGAGATTGCCCTCCTCGCCCGCGGGCAGCGGGTTGCCCTCGCCGTCGAGAACGTGCAGGTCGTACCCGGGCACGGCGACGGTGGGCGAGCCCGCCTTGATCGGCATCGGCTCCAGACCGCGCAGGTTGGACGCGATCGGCCACCCTGTCTCGGTCTGCCACCAGTTGTCCACCACCGGCGTGCCGAGCTTGTCGGTGGCCCACTGGTAGGTGTCGGGGTCCAGGCGCTCACCCGCGCAGAACAGCGTGCGCAGGGAGGACAGGTCGTACTTGTCGACCTCGGCGCCCTCCGGATCCTCCTTGCGCACCGCGCGGACGGCGGTCGGGGCGGTGAACAGTGCGGTGGCACGGTGCTCGGAGACGACCCGCCAGAAGGCCCCGGCATCCGGCGTGCCGACCGGTTTGCCCTCGTAGATGATGGACGTCGCGCCGATCAACAACGGTGCGTAGACGATGTACGAGTGGCCGACCACCCAGCCCACGTCCGAGGCGGTCCACCACACCTCACCCGGCCGGACCCCGTAGACGTTCCACATCGACCACGCGAGCGCGACCGCATGGCCACCGTTGTCCCGTACGACGCCCTTGGGCAGGCCCGTGGTGCCGGAGGTGTAGAGGATGTACAGGGGATCGGTGGCCTTGACGGGCACCGGGGCCGCCCGCTCGGACGCGGCGACGGCGTCATCCCAGTAGCTCCAGGTGGTGCCCGGCGTCTCCGGGAAGGTCTCGTCGGGGAACTGCTCGTGGCGCGGGGCCACGATCACGGCACCGGGGGTGTGCCGGGTGAGTTCGAGAGCCTTGGTCACCATGGGGAAGTACGGCACCTTGCGGGTCGGCTCGATCCCGCCGTGGGAGGTGACGATGACCTTCGGGCGCGCGTCGTCGATACGAATCGCCAACTCCGGGGCGGCGAAGCCCCCGAAGACGACGGAGTGCACCGCACCGAGCCGGGCACACGCGAGCATCGCGACGGCCGCGCGGGGAACCATGGGCATGTAGATGACGACCCTGTCGCCCCGCCCGACGCCCTCGGCGGCCAGCGCTCCGGCGAACTCCTCGACCCGGTCCAGCAGCTGGGCGTAGGTGATGGTCTCCTTCACCCCGGTCACGGCGGAGTCGTAGATGAACGCGGCCTGGTCCCCTCTGCCCGCCTCGACGTGGCGGTCCACGCAGTTGTAGGAGGTGTTCAGCTCCCCGTCCGGGAACCAGCGGTAGAACGGCGGGCGAGAGCGGTCGACCGCCGTGGTCGGAGGCGTGGTCCAGTCGATGTCCGCCGCGACGTCGAGCCAGAACGCGTCGGGATCGCTGATCGAGAGCCGGTGGGCGGCGGCATAGGACGAGGCGGTGGAGTCCGACATCGGGAGTTCCCCTCACAGGTGGGAGCGTGCCCGCCGGCCGGGCCGACGGGCTGTGACAGGACTCACTCTAGTGGCAGGCCGAGCTCCCGATACCTCATCATCCGCTCGGCATACCTCCGCTCAGGGGGGCGCCTGCGGACCTCGAGGAGGGCCGCGGCGACGGCATCGGCCATCCGGTCGCAGAAGGAATCCGGTTCGTCGGCGGCGTCGGGCCTCTCCGGGACCACGACGTCCACGATCCCGGCTCCCAGCAGGTCGGCGGAGGTGATCCCCTGCGATCGGGCGACCTCCGGCGCCCGGGAGGTCTCGTGGTGGAGGATGGCGCTGGCGCCCTCGGGCGGGAGCGGTGCGAGCCACCCGTGCCGTGCACACAGGACCCGGTCGGCCGGGAGCAGCGCGAGGGCGGCCCCGCCGGTGCCCTGGCCGAGTATCACCGAGACGGTCGGGCTGGACAGCGTGACCAGGTCCGCGAGGCTCCGGGCGATCTCCCCCGCGAGGCCGCCCTCTTCCGCCTCCCGGGACAGCGCGGCCCCCCGGGTATCGATGAGCAACACCAACGGAACGCCCATCTCCGCCGCGATCCGCATCCCACGGCGGGCCGACCGCAACGCGGACGGACCGAGCGGGCTCGTCTCGTTCTCCGCATCGCGGTCCTGGGCCAGGACGACCGCGGACTGGCCCCGGAAGCGCGCCAGGGAGAGCAGGAGGGACCCACTGTCCTCTCCCTGCCCCGTCCCCGACAGCGGGACGCGGATGGGTGCGACCCGGTCGAGGAAGGCGCGGGCCCCCGGGCGGTCGTGCCGGCGGGACCGGGTGATGGCGTCCCAGGCGTCGGGTGGGGTGCCGTCGTCGGGCTCCGGCTCGGGCACGGGGCCGGGCGGTGGGGCCGGCTCGTCGTCGGAGGGCGGGTCCTGGCACAGCACCTGCAACGTCCGCGCGGTGAGGTCCCGCAGGCCCTCGGGCGGGAGGACACCGTCGATCATCCCGCGGCGTGCGAGGTTCTCCGAGATCTGGACGCCGTCGGGGAAGGGGGCCTCGTAGAGGGCCTCGTACACGCGGGGTCCGAGGAACCCGATGAGAGCTCCGGGTTCCGCGACGGACACGTGCCCCAGTGAGCCCCAGGACGCGAACACGCCGCCGGTGGTGGGGTGGCGCAGATAGACGAGGTAGGGCAGGCCAGCGGTCTTGTGTCCCGCCACCGCGGCCGAGATCTTGACCATCTGCAGGAATGCGATCGTGCCCTCCTGCATCCGGGTCCCACCGGAGGTGGGGGAGGCGAGGATGGGCAGGCCCTCGGCGGTCGCCCGTTCGATCGCCGAGACGATCCTCTCGGCGGCGGCGATCCCGATGGAGCCGGCGAGGAAATCGAACTCGCACGCGATGAGCACCACGCGTCGACCCAGCAGGGTTCCTTCGCCGGTGATGACGGACTCGTCCACTCCCGATTTCTCCGCCGCCCGCCGCAGGGAGTCCTCGTACCCGGGCACCGAGTCCACGTGAGGCGGGCGTACCGGAGCGCCGTCCCACGGTCGGAACGAACCGTCATCGAGGACCAGGTCGAGGATCTGCAGTGCTCCCGTTCGCGCCATGACCGCATCGTACGGTGGGGGCGACTACCAGCCGGTATCCTCGGCGCAGGGGTGCGCCGCCGCACCCCCCGTCCCGCAGAGGAGGCCCCGTCGCCATGATCGTCACCCGCAGGGACGGCGCAGTCGTCGTCGTCACCATCGACCGTCACGAGACCCGCAACGCCCTGGACGCCGAGGTGTGTACCGCGCTGCGGGAGGCCGTCGAGGCCGCCGGGGCGGAGGCCGAGTCCGAGGATCCGGTCCGGGCGATCGTCATCACGGGCGCGGGAACCGCGTTCTGCGCCGGGGCCGACCTGTCCGGCGGGGTGTACAACTCGGACTTCTACGACTGCCACGCCGGGATGCTCCGGGCCGTCGAATCGGCTCCCGTGCCGGTCATCGCAGCCGTCAACGGACCGGCCGTGGGCGCCGGTGTGCAGCTCGCCCTGGCCGCGGATCTCCGGGTGGTGGCACCGGGCGCGGTCTTCGCCGTCCCGGTCGTCAAGGTGGGGCTGGCGCTCGACAACTGGACGATCAAGCGGCTCGCCAACGTCGTCGGCGGCGGGCACGCCCGCTCGGTCCTCATGACCGCCCGCCCGGTCGGCGCGGAGGAGGCGGCCCGGATCGGCCTGGCGAACGAGATCGGTGACATGGATTCGGCGATGGAGCTCGCGGCGGAGCTCGCCCGCTCGGCGCCGCTGAGCCTGAGGCATATCAAGACCGTCATCAACGACGACGACGCCCGGCTGCTCCCGCGGGACGAGCACACCGAGCTCCAGCTCCGGGCCTGGGGCAGCGAGGACATGGCCGAGGCCCGGGCCGCGCGCGCCGAGAAGAGGCCCCCCGTCTTCCGCGGACGCTGACGCGCCACACCAGCGGTGCGGCGCGCCGCGGCGGCTCCCACGTGTCGGCCCCACGTGGACCCCGGCCCGGGTACGATTCCAGCGCCCGACCCGGATCCGCCTGACGTGGGCGTCCGGCGTGGCCCCGGGTAAATGACATCCAGGGGGAACGCCAGCGATGGCCAGGCACAGTGCGTCGCCGCAGAGTGGGAATCCGACGGCCCGCAGGGTCGTCCTCGTGGGAGCCGCGCTCCTCGCGGTCGTGCTCGTCGCGGTACTGGTGCTCGCCGGGCTCTCCCGGGCCGGTGTCGGTGGATTCTGTGGAGACGACCTCCGGATCAGTGTCGCCGCCGAGCCCGAGATCGCCGACCACGTGGATGCCCTGGCCGAGGGTGCCGACGGGTGCTATTCCTTCGAGGTCGCCCCTGTCTCGTCGGCTGACCTCGCCGGGCGTGTCGCCTCCCGTGAGGCGCTCCCCGACATCTGGGTCCCGGACTCGGCGGTGCGGCTCGCGCAACTGTCGCGGGACGTGCAGATCCCCTTCGACACGGTGGTGAACTCGCTCGCGTCCACCCCGGTGGTCATCGCGTCCCGCGACACCCCGGTCGACATGTCCACGTGGACCTCCGCCCTGGCGACCCCGGGACTGATGATGGGCGATCCCGTCCGGTCGGGCATCGCGGACGCGCCGATCCTCGCCGCCGCGTCCGAGGTGGAGATCATGCGGTCGACCGCGGACGCACTGGGCGCGTCCATGGCGATCCTGGCGCAGGGGCAGATGAGCCGCATGGAGGTTCCCCCGACATCGCGCGAGATGCTGGACAGGGTGGTCTCCGGGGGCGGCGCGACGATCGTGACGGAGCGTGAGGCCGTGCTCGCCCGTCGTGAGACCCCGGACGCGGGACTCCAGATCGCCGCTCCCGCCACCGGGGCGGTCTTCCTCGGGTACCCGCTGGCGGTGACCACCCAGGACCCGACCCGGCGAACCGAGGTCGCCGGTGCCGCCGAAGCACTCCGCGACGCCACGGCCTCGCCCGCCCACCGCGACGGCCTCTCGGCGGACGGTTTCCGGAAAGCGGACCGCGCGCCCCTCGCGGACGGGGCTGGGGTGGGCGAGATCGAGATGCTCGTCGTCCGCGACCCCGACCGCCTCCACGGCGTCCTCCGACGGTGGCGGGTGTTGGCGATGCCCGGGCGGTCCCTCGTCCTGGTGGACACCTCGGGATCGATGGGATTCGGGATACCGGGCACGGACCGGACCCGGATCGAGGCACTGGTCGCCACGGCGGGCGCCGGCCTCGGGCAGTTCCCCGACGACGCGGCTCTCGGGCTGTGGGCGTTCGGCGGGGCCGCCGGCCGGGATGGCAGGCCCTACGCGGAGGTCGCGCCACTCCGACGACTCGACGAGGCCGGCGCCGACGGTTCGCACCGGGAGGCCCTCGGCGGCGCGCTGGCGGCCCTGCCCGGTCTGGTGGGCGGCGGAACCGACCTCTACCGGTCCGTGCTCGACGCCTACGCCCAGGTGCGATCCGACTACGACCCCAACATGGTCAATTCGATCATCGTGATCTCCGACGGGGCCGACGACGCCACCTCGGACCTCGACGAAGGGGCGTTCCTCGCCCGACTACGCGACATGGTCACCCCGTCGCGCCCGGTGATCGTCGTGACGATCAGTCTGCTCGACGACGCCGCGTCGGGCACCCTGGCGGAGATCTCCCGGGTGACCGGCGGCAGCAGCCACGTCGCGCGGACGCCCGACGAGATCGTGCGGGTGTTCGCCGACGCGGTGGGCCGTCGCGGAGCGGCGCCCGGCGCCTGACCCCCTTAACCCCGGATAGAGGTGGCTGACCCCTCGGATGGGGGTGCGGCATCCTCCGGTTTCCAGGGAATCGACCGCGTTGCATGAGAGTCTCCGCCGAGAACTTGTGTTACGTGTCACACTTCCTCCGTCACTATCTGTGAGGCGCATCACTACAGGGGTGCGCTGATGAGAACCCGAAACGGAGGACCTCCGTGTCCCAACCAACTGATCCGCCGACGGGGGGCGCATCGCGGCGAACCCCGGGAACGGCGGAGTTCACGGCGATGCAGTCCAGCCCCGCCTTCCAGGAGTTGCGCAGCAAGTTCCGGGCGTTCGTCTTCCCCATGACCGTCGCCTTCCTCATCTGGTACTTCCTCTATGTCATCCTCGCCGTCTACGCCACGGACTTCATGGCCACGAAGGTCTTCGGAAACATCACCTGGGGCCTGATCATCGGGCTGGGGCAGTTCGTGACCACCTTCCTCATCACGTTCCTCTACATCCGGTTCGCCAACCGCGTGATCGACCCCCGTGCGGAATCCATCCGCCTCGAGCTGGAAGGTGAGGCTGTCTGATGGATTGGCTACTCAACATCAATGAACTCACGCCGGGCGAGCAGGTGGGCAGCACGCTGCTCAACATGGTCGTGTTCGGGATCTTCATCGTCATCACGATGACGCTCGTCCTGAGGGCATCCAAGTCCACGAAGTCGACGAAGGACTTCTACACCGGTGGGTCGAGCTTCACCGGTCCGCAGAACGGGTTCGCGATCGCCGGTGACTATCTGTCGGCGGCATCCTTCCTCGGCATCGCCGGCGCCATCGCGATCAACGGCTACGACGGCTTCCTCTACTCGATCGGATTCCTCGTCGCCTGGCTCGTCGCCCTGATGCTCGTCGCCGAGCTGATGCGCAACACCGGCCGGTTCACCATGGCCGACGTGCTCAGCTTCCGCCTCAACCAGCGGCCCGTCCGGATGGCGGCGGCCCTGGCCACCCTCGCGGTGTGCCTGTTCTATCTCATCGCCCAGATGGCGGGCGCGGGTGGCCTCGTCGCCCTCCTGCTGAACATCAACGACTCCACGGGGCAGGCGATCGTCGTCGCGGCCGTGGGGCTGCTGATGATCGTCTACGTGCTGGTCGGCGGCATGAAGGGCACGACCTACGTCCAGATGGTCAAGGCCGTCCTGCTGGTCAGTGGCGTCCTCATCATGTGCCTCATGGTTCTCATGGCCGCCCGCGGCAACTTCTCCGCGCTCCTGGGTGAAGCCGTCGCGAACTCGGGCAAGGATCTGCTGCAGCCCGGTCTGCAGTACGGCGCCACCGAGACCAGCAAGCTGGACTTCGTCTCGCTGTCGATCGCGCTCGTCTTCGGTACCGCCGGCCTGCCCCACGTGCTCATGCGCTTCTACACGGTCCCCACCGCCAAGGAGGCCCGCCGGTCCGTCACCTGGGCCATCGCCCTCATCGGCGGGTTCTACCTGTTCACCCTCGTGCTCGGCTTCGGTGCCGCGGCGATGGTCGGACCGGAGGTCATCGAGGCCGCGCCCGGTGGCGTGAACTCGGCGGCACCACTGCTCGCGTTCGCCCTCGGCGGTGAGATCTTCCTCGGCATCATCTCCGCGGTCGCCTTCGCGACGATCCTGGCGGTGGTGGCGGGGCTGGCGATCACGGCGTCCGCATCGTTCGCCCACGACATCTACAACGGCGTCATCAAGCACGGAAAGGCCACCGAGAAGTCGCAGCTCCGGGTCTCGCGGATCACGGTCGTCGTGATCGGGCTCCTGTCGATCGTCATGGGTATCGGCGCCATGGGGCAGAACATCGCCTTCCTCGTCGCCCTGGCCTTCGCGATCGCCGCGTCGGCGAACCTGCCGACGATCCTGTACTCGCTGTTCTGGAAGCGGTTCAACACCACCGGCGCCCTGTTCTCGATGTACGGCGGGCTCATCAGCACCCTGGTGCTGATCGCGCTCTCGCCGGCGGTCTCCGGTGGCGAGAAGTCGATGATCACGGGCGTCGACTTCTCCCTGTTCCCGCTCTCGAACCCGGGCATCGTGTCGATCCCGCTGGCGTTCCTGCTGGGCATCGTCGGCACGTTCATCGGGAAGAAGGACGAGTTCCCGGAGAAGCGGGTGGAGATGGAGGTCCGTTCCCTCACCGGTGTCGGTGTGGAGAAGACCATCGCTCACTGACGTCTCCTCGGCGGGCCCACCACCACAGGCCCCCGCCGGGTCCGCCCGGTCGTCCTCGGACGACCGGGCGGACCTCGTCGTGGGCCGGGAGGGACTACCCTCAGTGGGCACCACACCGATTCGGAGGCGGTAGAGATGTATCCCGGACAGGACGACCAGACCCGACGCATGGGGCAGCAGCCCGACTCGCGTGCCTACTCGCGGATGGGCGACGACCAGGCCTACGACCCCGCCTATGACGACGGCTACGGAGCCGACGGGGGATACGCCGCCGCGCCCGCGGCGAAGCGCCGTGGCCCCGCCCTCGATGTGGGCAAGTTCGCCGGCAGCGTGGTCGCGACCGCCCTTGTGGCGGCCATCGCCGGATGGCTGATCGCATGGATCGTGGAAGCGGTGTTCGCGCGTTTCGGCCACCAGTGGGCCAACGGCGGGAACACGCCCACGATGTACGCGGTCTACGGGGCCGTCGCCGCGCTCCTCGCCGGGCTGCTCTGGTACCTGCTGCTCGTCGGCACGGCCAACCCCCAGCAGTTCTACTCCTGGACCGTCGGGCTGCTCATCGTCGCCGCCGTGGCGCTGCCGCTGCTGGTCACGGTGCCGTTCCTCGACGGCCTGGCCGCCGCGATCGTCCACCTGTTCATCGGGTTGCCGATCCTGGCGCTGACCAGCGCATTCTCCGCCACTCTCCGGCGATGACGCGCCTGCGGCGGCCGTGACGGCCGGCCGCTGTGGGTGGTGCCCCCGAGAGGAATCGAACCTCCGACACCGGCTTTAGGAGAGCCGTGCTCTATCCACTGAGCTACGAGGGCGGGAACCGGGGAGAGTCTAACCGATGGGCGGGGGATCGTGATCGCCGACTTGGAGTGAGTGGTCCCGGCCGGTAGTCTTGACCGTCGGCGTCCATGTCGTCCCCTGGTGGGGCGGTGGACCACCTCGCGCGGGTCACCACCGGCCGCCGTTCGAGGGGGAGGGCGCCCGCCCGGCCGGCAGCCCACTAGACAGACAGAGGTATCGCCTGTGTCCACGTACACCCCCAAGCCCGGGGACGTGACGCGCGCCTGGTACGTCATCGACGCCACTGATGTGGTTCTCGGTCGACTCGCCGTCCAGGTCGCCAACATCCTCCGTGGCAAGCACAAGCCGCAGTTCGCCCCGAACGCCGACACCGGCGACTTCGTCATCATCATCAACGCCGACAAGGTCGCGATCTCGTCCAACAAGCGTGACCGCGTGGTGCAGCACCGCCACTCCGGTTTCCCGGGCGGCCTGAAGTCGCAGACCCTGGGCAAGGCCATGGACACCCGTCCCGACCGCGTCGTCGAGAAGGCCGTCAAGGGCATGCTGCCGAGCAACAAGCTCGGCCGTGCCGTCGCCTCCAAGCTCAAGGTGTACGCGGGTCCCGATCACCCGCACGCCGCCCAGCAGCCCGTGCCCTTCGAGATCAAGCAGGTGGCCCAGTGACCGACGAGAACATCACCCCCGAGGCCGAGGTCGCCGACGACGTGGTGGCGGACCTCGCCGCCGAGGTCGCCGAGGACTACAGCGAGGCCGACTACGCCGGTGGCACCGACTTCGTCGCCGACGCCGACGCCCAGCTGGGGTCGACCGTCACCTCCGGTCCGGCCCAGGCCGTCGGACGTCGCAAGGAAGCCGTCGCCCGCGTGCGCCTGCTCCCCGGTTCCGGCCAGTTCACCCTGAACGGCCGCACCCTCGAGGAGTACTTCCCGAATAAGGTGCACCAGCAGCTCGTCAAGTCGCCGCTGGTCCTCGTCGAGCGCGACGAGCAGTTCGACATCGTGGCACTGCTCCACGGTGGCGGCCCCTCGGGTCAGGCCGGCGCGCTGCGTCTGGCCATCGCCCGCGCGCTCATCCAGTACTCGCCGGACGACCGCCCGGCGCTCAAGAAGGCGGGCTTCCTCACGCGCGACGCCCGTGCCGTCGAGCGCAAGAAGGCCGGCCTCAAGAAGGCCCGTAAGGCCCCGCAGTACTCGAAGCGCTGATCCACCCGGGTCGCGTCACCGGAGCAGGCCCCTGCGTATGCGGGGGCCTGCTCCGGTCCATTTGCCCACTGCACTGTGGGTCGGGGTTATCCTGACCCGGCCATTCACGCCCACCGTCCGCGGCGGGGCGAACCACCACCCTCGGAGGACCACACGATATGACGCGACTGTTCGGCACCGACGGGGTCCGCGGACTCGCCAACCGGACCCTCACCGTCGACCTGGCCGTGCGCCTGGGGGCGGCCGCCGCGGCGGTCCTGGCGACCGAGGTCGAGCCGTCGCCCCGGCGGTCCGGATCCCGGCCCGTCGCCGTCGTCGGCCGTGACCCCCGTGTCTCCGGGGAGATGCTCGAGGCCGCCCTGGCCGCCGGCCTGGCGAGTCAAGGGGTCGACGTCCTGCTCGTCGGCGAGCTGCCGACCCCGGCCGTCGCCCACCTCACGGCCCAGCACGAGGCCGAGCTGGGTGCCGTGATCTCGGCCTCGCACAACGCGATGCCGGACAACGGCATCAAGTTCTTCGCCGCCGGGGGCCACAAGCTGGCCGACGAGGTGGAGGACCGTGTCGAGGCCGCCCTCACCGAAGGTGCCATCACCGGGCCGACCGGCTCGGCGATCGGTCGCATCTCGCGGGCGACGCCGGAGGACGCCCTGGACGGCTATGTCCGGCATCTGCTCGATGCCACGCCGGGCCGGTTGGACGGGCTCGTCGTCGTCGTCGACTGCGCGAACGGCGCCGCCAGCGCGGCGGCCCCGCGCGCCTACCGCGAGGCCGGCGCCACGGTGATCGAGATCCACGCCAGCCCCGACGGCTACAACATCAACGACAACTGCGGTTCCACCCACCTCGACGACGTCCGCGCCGCGGTGCGCGCGCACGGCGCCGACCTGGGCCTGGCGCACGACGGCGACGCGGACCGGTGTCTGGCCATCGACGCCTCCGGCGAGGTTGTCGACGGCGACCAGATCATGGCGATCCTGGCCCTGGCGATGCGCGACTCCGGGGAACTCGTCGGCAACACACTGGTGGCCACCATCATGAGCAACCTGGGGCTCAAGGTCGCCATGCGGGAGGCCGGGATCGAGATCACCGAGACCAAGGTGGGCGACCGCTACGTTCTCGAGCGTCTGCGCGAGGGTGGGTACAGCCTCGGCGGCGAACAATCCGGGCACCTCGTGCTGCCCGCCCACGCCACCACCGGTGACGGCGTGCTCACCGGGTTGCGCCTCATGGCCCGCATGGCGGAGACCGGCAAGTCGCTGGCCGAGCTCGCCGGGGTCATGACCGTGCTGCCGCAGGTGCTCGTCAACGTGCCGGTCGAGGACAAGGCCGCAGTCGTGGCATCCGAGGCGGTCTGTGACGCCGTGGTGGGGGAGGAGCGCAGGCTCGGCTCCACAGGCCGCGTGCTTCTGCGTCCCTCCGGCACCGAGCAGCTCGTCCGCGTGATGGTCGAGGCGGAGGACGCGAACCTGGCCGGCGAGGTCGCCGAGCGCCTGGCGGGCGTGGTCGCCGCCGTGTGACCGGCCGGGCCCGTGCGCTCTGCTGCGCCGGGCCCGGCGACCGGGCCCCGGAGGGCGATCAGCCGCCCGTGAAGGACTTGACCAGCTTGAGCATCGGCGGGGCGCTGGCGAGCAGGTCGTCGGCCTCCTCGTCGAGCATCTCGTGGGTGACCGTGACGGTGCCCTTGAACTCCGCCTCCGGATCGGCGAACGCGGCATAGGTGTCGTCGTCGGTCAGGGTGGCCAGCAGGTACCCCGCCAGCAGCGGGCGCACGGCCCGATGGGTGCGGAGGTCGGGGTCCGCCAACCCGACCCGCTCGAGAAGCGGGTTGCGCTCGACCAGACCCGTCTCGATCGCCTTCTCCAGGCGTCGGTGTACCAGGTCGCCGCGCCACAGGCGCTGCAGATCGCGGGCGTCCTCGGAGTGGACCCCGCCCGCACCCGAGAGCAGCAGGGCGGGGGCGTCGACGGTCATCGCCCGATCGGCGGCCGAGGGCACGGTCTCGGTGGGGAAGACCATGACCACCCCGTCGATGTCGGTGCGCTGGGAGGCCAGCAGCGCGGCGACCCCGCCGCCGAGACCGTGCCCGGCCACGGCGATCCGGTGTGGATCTGCCCGGACGGCCCCACGGCCCAGGGTGGCCTGGAGGACGTCCTCCAGCGCGGCGGACAGGTGATCCGCGTAGTGCTGGTGGTTCGGCCTCAGGCCGCGGTCCGAGGCGGGCGCCACCACCACGAACCCCCACGACGCGAGATGCTTGAGGGTGTCGACGTAGTCCTCGGGCCCCCTGGTCCAGTCGTGGGCCCAACCCACGAGCGGGGCCGGCGACGGAGCGCCGCGGGGGACGAACACGACCCCCGGCGTCCCGGTGAAACCGAGGTCGCCCCTGTCGACACCGTAGGGGCCGCGTCGGGACACCCGGGCGAGCAGTTCCTTCGTCTTCTTGGCCACGATGGCCACAGTATCGCCTCGGGGGCGACGAAGGGGCGAGGGTCCCCGGACTGCGTGGCTACACTTAGCGGCCATGTGCGGAATCGTCGGATATGTCGGGCACAGGCCCGCCCTCCCTGTCGTCGTCGAGGCCCTGCGGCGGATGGAGTACCGCGGCTACGACTCGGCTGGTGTCGCCGTCCTCGACGGCGCGGGCACCTCCCGGGTCGAGAAGAAGGAGGGCAAGCTCGCCAACCTCGAGGCGGAGCTCACGGCGGCGGGCGGGGACGGGTTCCCGGGTACCACCGGCATCGGCCACACCCGCTGGGCCACCCACGGTCGCCCGAGCGACCGGAACGCCCACCCGCACGTCTCGGGCGACGTCGCGATCGTGCACAACGGCATCATCGAGAACTTCGCCCCGCTGCGCGCGGAGCTCGAGGCCGCCGGGGTCGATCTGGAGTCCGACACCGACTCGGAGGTGGCTGCCCACCTGGTGCGGTGCGAGATGGAGTCGGGCCGCAGCGGCGGTGACTTCGTCGCCGCGTGCCGCACCGTGCTCCGCCGCCTCGAGGGCGCGTTCACCCTGGTCTTCAGCCACGCGGCCCACCCGGACGTCCTGGTGGCCGCGCGCCGCTCGACCCCGCTGGTGCTGGGCGTCGGCGAAGGCGAGATGTTCCTCGGTTCCGACGTCGCGGCGTTCATCGAGCACACCCGCGAGGCGGTCGAGCTCGGCCAGGACAACGTCGTGGTGTTGCGGGCCGACTCCTACGAGATCACCGACTTCGCCGGAGAGCCCAGCGAGGGGCGCCCCTTCCACATCGACTGGGATCTCGCCGCCGCCGAGAAGGGCGGTTACGACTACTTCATGCTCAAGGAGATCGCCGAGCAGCCGCAGGCGGTCGCCGACACGCTGCTGGGCCATTTCCAGAACGGCCGCATCGTGTTGGACGAGCAGCGGATGACCGACCAGGACCTGAGGGACATCGACAAGGTGTTCATCGTCGCCTGCGGCAGCGCCTATCACTCCGGCATGGTCGCCAAGTACGCGATCGAGCACTGGACGCGCCTGCCATGCGAGGTCGAGATCGCCTCGGAGTTCCGCTACCGCGACCCGGTCCTGGACCGTTCCACGCTGGTGGTGGCCATCTCCCAGTCCGGCGAGACCGCGGACACCCTCGAGGCGGTCCGCCACGCCAAGTCCCAGAAGGCGCGCGTCCTGGCCGTGTGCAACACCAACGGCTCGCAGATCCCGCGCGAGGCTGACGCCGTCCTGTACACGCACGCCGGTCCCGAGATCGGTGTGGCGTCGACGAAGGCGTACCTGGCGCAGATCACCGCCAACTACCTCGTGGGCCTCGCGCTCGCGCAGGCCCGCGGCACCAAGTACCCGGACGAGGTCGCCGCCGAGTTCCGTCAACTCGAGCAGATGCCGCACGAGATCCAGAAGGTCGTGGACTCCCTCGACCCGGTCCGCGGGATCGCCCGGGAGCTCGCCGGCGCCAAGTCGGTGCTGTTCCTGGGGCGCCACGTCGGCTACCCGACGGCCCTCGAGGGCGCGCTCAAGCTCAAGGAGCTCGCGTACATGCACGCCGAGGGCTTCCCGGCGGGCGAACTCAAGCACGGGCCCATCGCGCTCATCGAGGAGGGCCTGCCGGTCTTCATCGTGATGCCGCCGGTCGAGGGCCGCGGGGTGCTGCACTCGAAGCTGGTGAGCAACATCCAGGAGATCCGGGCCCGCGGCGCGCGGACCATCGTGATCGCCGAGGAGGGTGACGACGTCGTCCGGCCGCTGTCGGACTACTTCATCCCGATCCCGGCGTCGACCACTCTCCTGCAGCCGCTGCTGGCCACCATCCCGTACCAGGCGTTCGCGGCCGAGGTCGCGGCCGCGCGGGGGTACGACGTGGACAAGCCGCGGAACCTCGCCAAGTCCGTCACGGTCGAGTAGGACGGCGGGGGCCACGGCAATGAGGCGCGCTCACCCGGTCGGGCAGATCAGGGATGCCGAGCGCCCGCTCATCGCCGCCGCCGCAGCCTCCGGGGACCCGGATGCGGTGATGCGCCGTGCCGCGGCCGGGGTGGCCCACCACACCGCCGTCCTCCTGAGGGAGCGCACCGGGGGCCTCTATGGCCGGACGGTGCAGTTGCTGGTCGGTGCCGGCGACAACGGGGGCGACGCGCTCTACGCCGGCGCGATGCTCCGGGCCCGTGGCTGTCGCGTCGACGCCGTGATGCTCGACCCGGACCGCGCACACGCTCGCGGCCTGGTCGCCCTGCGCCGTGTCGGCGGGCGGATCCACGACACGGAGTCGGTGGGCTCTCGTCTTCCGGTCCCGGATGTCGCCGTCGACGGCGTGGTGGGCCTGGGCGGACGCGGACCGCTGCGCCAGCCGGCCGACCGGATCGTCAACGGCCTGGCCGCGGCCGGGGTTCCGTGGGTCGCAGTGGATCTGCCCAGCGGGGTCGACGCCGACACCGGCACCGTCCACGACGCCCACGTTCCCGCCACCCTCACCGTGACGTTCGGGCTGCTGCGGCGGGCCCACTTGCTGGCTTCGCCGGTGTGCGGCCGCGTCGAGGTGGTGGATATCGGCCTCATCGATCCCACGGATCCCGCGCAGGCGCGTCGTCTGCAGATGCAGGAGCGCGTGCCGGACTATCTGAGCGCCGGTCCGAACACTGTCGTCGCCCACTCCCGCGCCGAGGTGGGGCGCACGTGGCCGGTGCCCGGCCCGGCCGACGACAAGTACACCCAGGGCGTCGTGGCCGTGCGCGCCGGATCCGACCGGTACCCGGGGGCGGCGGTGCTGTGTGCGTCCGCCGCGGTGGCGGCGACGTCGGGGATGGTGAGGTACGTCGGATCCGCCGCGGGGGCGGTGCTCGCGGCCCGACCGGAGGTGGTGTGCCACCCGACGGTGGCCGAGGCCGGCACCGCCCAGGCGTGGGTGGTGGGGCCGGGCGGCGGGACGGGGACCGACGCGGTGGCCGACATCGACGCGGTCCTGTCGACGGGACGGCCCACCGTCCTCGACGCCGACGCCCTCACCTGCATCGCCACCCACCCCGTGCTGCTGCGCAGCGCCACCGCGCCCGTACTGCTCACCCCGCATGCCGGCGAGTTCGACCGCCTCACCGGTGGATGGGACCGCGGGGACCGCCCCGGCGCGCTGCGCCGCTTCGTCGCGGGTCTGCGCGAGCGCGGGATCGGGGCGACGGTGCTGCTCAAGGGGCGGGTCACCCTGATAGACGACGGCGAGACGACGTTCGCCGTGGATGTCGGTTCCTCGTGGGCCGCGACAGCGGGCTCGGGCGATGTCCTGGCCGGGATGGCGGGCGCGCTGCTGGCGAGCGGCATGGGTGTCGGTGGCATGGATGTAGGTGGCACGGTGGTCGGTGGCAGGGGCGTGGGCGGTTCCGTTCCCGGGGAGTCGTTGGCGTGGCCGGCGGTCGCGGCCGCGACGGCGCACGGGGAGGCCGCGCGGCGGGCCGCGCACCGCCAGGGAGTGGCGGGTGCGCCGATCGGGGCCTCCGATCTGCTGGCAGCAGTGCCGGGAGCGATCTCCGCCCTGCGGGGGGCGTGAATCGCCCACCGGTGGTGCTTTTTGGCAGTATTGACGAAATGGGTCCAGTTGTCCCCCCGGCGCCGTGCCGCGCCGAGATCGATCTGGACGCGATCGAGCACAACAGTCGCGTCCTGGTCCGAGCTGCGCGCGGGGCGCGGGTCATGGCCGTGGTCAAGGCGGACGCCTATGGTCACGGGGCCGTCCCGGTCTCACTGGCCGCACTGCGCGGTGGCGCGCACGCCCTCGGCGTGACGACCATCGCGGAGGCGACGCAGCTTCGGTCGGCGGGGATCGGGGCCGAGATCCTGGCGTGGCTCTACTCGGCGTCCGATGACGTCCGGTCGGCCCTGGAGGCCGACATCGACCTCGCCGTCCCGAGCCCGGGTCACCTCGACACCGTTCTCGAGGCCGCCCGACGTACCGGCCGCCGCGCGCGGATCACCCCCAAGATCGACACGGGTCTCGCCCGGTCGGGCATCGCGTTGGAGGACTGGCCGGTCGTGCTCGAGCGGCTGGTCGCGGCGACCGCCGGCGGTCTCGTCGAGGTGACGGGGTTGATGGCGCACTTCGCCCACGCCGATGATCCGGGCAACCCGGTGATCGACCTGCAGGTGGCCAGGCTGCACGAGTGCGTGTCCCTCGCGCGTGCCCGGGGGCTGGAGTGCCCGGTCAACCACCACGCCAACTCGGCGGCGACCCTGACCCGCCCCGAGGACGGTTTCGAGATGGTCCGGCCGGGGATCGCGCTCTACGGTCTCAACCCGGTCGAGGGCCTGGAGGCCGACCTGGTCCCGGCCATGACGTTCTCGGCGGAGGTCCTCCTGGTGAGGCGCGTGGCCGCCGGTCAGGGCGTGAGCTACGGGCACACGTGGCACGCCCCCCACGACACCACCGTTGCCCTGATCGCTGCCGGTTACGCCGACGGGGTGTGGCGGCTGCTGTCGGGCCGGATGGACGTCACGATCGGCGGACGCCGGTATCCGAACGTCGGCCGCGTCTGCATGGACCAGTTCGTCGTCGACCTCGGCCCGGAGCCCGCCACGCCGGTCCGGGTGGGGGACACCGCGGTGCTGTTCGGGAACGGGGCCGACGGCGGCCCCACGGCCGCCGAGTGGGCCAGGACGGTCGGCACCATCCACTACGAGGTGGTCACCGCGGTGCGGGGGCGAGCCGAGAGGCACCACGTCCTTCGTGCGTCACACGGTGCCGACCGGGGGCGGGAGGCCGCGATATGAGCGAGGACGACGACGACGGCGAGGTGACCGGTCGCAGCGGAAGGCCCCGGATCCGTCTGCCCAGACGCCCGGCCCGGTCCGCGGCCGAGGGGCCGGTGGAGATCCGACCACCCCAGGTCGTGGGGGGTGCGCCCGGGGATCTCGAGGCAATCAGGGAGCATATCCGGACCCCGGGAGGGCTGCGTGCGGGCCTGGGAGCCCTCGGTGCGGCCACGCTCGGTTCGGTGGTCACGCTGCTGCCCGGTCGACGGGCCAACGACCCGTGGGCCGGCGAGGACATGTGGGAACTCGGAGTGGACCGTGGCTCCATGGTCGCGGCCTCCGACGGCGTTCCGCTCGCGGTGCGGGAGGCCGGGCCCACCGATGCGCCGATGACCGTCGTGTTCGCCCACGGCTACACCCTGTCGATGGACAGCTGGCACTTCCAGCGGCGGCATCTCGCGGACCGGTTCGGCTCGGAGATCCGGATGGTGTTCTACGACCAGCGTGGACACGGGCTGAGCGGGATGAGTTCGCGGAAGAACTCCACCATCGACCAGCTGTCCCGGGACCTCGACACCGTCATCTCGGCGACGGCACCCACCGGTCCGGTGGTGGTGATCGGGCATTCCATGGGCGGGATGACGGTCATGGGATATGCCGCGCGCCACCCGGAGACCGTACGGGAGCGCGTCCTGGGGGCCGGGCTGGTCTCCACCGCCATGGCCGAGCTCTCCGAGGCGGGGCTCGGCGCGGTGCTCGACAACAAATCCGTCGCGCGGCTCGCCGGTCTCGCAGGCCGGAGTCCCGGGGTGTTCACCAACGGTCGGCGGGCCCTCGGGGCGCTCATCTCGCCGTTCATCTACGGCGGCTCGTTCGGTGACCCCGCCACGATGAGCCCGACCGTCGCCCGGTTCGTGGACAAACTCATCGGCTCGACCGACGTGCTGACCATCGCCAACTTCTTCGAGACCCTCACCCAGCACGACGAGTCGGCCGCCGTGCCCGTCCTGCGGGACGTCCGCACGACCGTCCTGTGCGGTGACCGCGACCTGCTCACCCCGCTCGACCGGTCGGTCGACATCGTCGAGGAACTGCCGGACGCCGAGTTCGTGGTGGTCCCGGGAGCCGGGCACATGGTGATGCTGGAGGAGCCCGCCCACGTGTCCGAGGTGCTGGGGGACCTCGTGGCCGACGCGGTCATCGAATGGCGGGAGCGGGAGCGTCGCGCCGACGGCGTGGGCCGCGCCGCCACGCCCCCGCCGGACCGGAGCGCCGGCGGGGAGAAGCCCCCGTCCACCGACCACGACAGGGCCTCGTGACGATCCGCGTCCCCGGGGAGTGTGACCTGCCGACAGTGGAGGACACCCGAGCACTGGGCGTCGAGCTCGCCGGCCTGCTCCGGGCCGGCGACGTGGTGGTCCTCGACGGGCCCCTCGGCGCCGGCAAGACCGCCCTGACCACCGGGATCGCCGCCGGCCTTGGGGTGCGCGGCCGCGTCACCTCGCCGACCTTCGTCATCGCCCGTCGCCACGCCCCGGCGACGCCCGGCCGTCCGGGGCTGGTCCACGTCGACGCCTACCGACTGCTCGGCGGTCAGGACCCGGACGGTCCGCAACCGACCAGGGGCGACCTGGCCGACGAACTGGAATCGCTCGATCTCGACACGGCACTCGACAGCGACGTGGTGGTCGTCGAGTGGGGCGCCGGATTCGTCGACTCCCTCGTCGAGGCGCCACTGGTCGTCACTCTGCGACGGCCCGACGGCACCGACGTCCGGACGGCGAGCTGGCGCCGGGACGCCTCGGACGGTCCCGCACCCGGCCCGGCGGTACCCTGACCCCGTGCTCGTCCTCGCCGTAGACACCTCCACGCCCTTCGTCACCGCAGGGGTGTGCCGACTCGTGCCCGGCGACCGGGACCCGCAGGTGGATGCACTGGCCACCCGGGTCACCGAGGACGCCCGCGCCCACGCGGAGCTGCTCACCCCGCACATCCTCGAGTGCCTCACCGCCGCGGGCCTCACGCCGGGCGAGCTCGACGCCGTGGTCGTGGGCATCGGTCCGGGACCGTTCACCGGCCTGCGCGTCGGGATGGCGACCGCGGCCGCATTCGCCGACGCCATCTCCAGGCCGGTCCACGGGGTGTGTTCGCTGGACGGGCTCGCGGCCACCGCGCGCGCCGCCGGGTCGACCGGAGACCTCGTCGTCGTCACCGACGCCCGCCGCCGGGAGGCCTACCACGCCCGCTACTCCGCGGACGGCACGCGGACCTCGGGCCCCACGGTGGGCCCCGCCGCCGGGATCGACGCGGACGGCGTCGACCACCTGGTCGGCGACCCCGTACGCCTGGGAGAGGTCACCGCCGCCGGTCACGCCGCCGCGGGGATCCTCGAGGCGGTCACCGCGCCCGACCCCGCCGGCCTCGTCACCGTCGCGGCCTCCGACCTCCTCGCGGGCACGGCCCCGGCGCCGCTGGAACCGCTCTACCTGCGTCGGCCCGACGCCGTCCCGCCCCGGCGCGCCGCACCCTCGACCGCGCTGCGGGGGGTCCGGCGGTGACCGGGACGCCGCCGGACGCGATCGTGCACGACCATCTGGTCGCCGACGACGCCATGCGCTGCGCCGACCTCGAGAGGGTGCTGTTCCCCGCCGACGGTCCGTGGTCGGCCGCCGCGTTCCTGTCGGAGATCGGCTCCCGGCACACCCACTGCTTCGCGGCGCGGGCGGACGGGGTCCTCGTCGGTTACGCCGTGCTGGCCGTGCTCGGACCCGAGGGGGATCGTGAGTACGAGGTGCACACCATCGGGGTCGATCCGGCCCACCAGGGGCGGGGGATCGGGCGCACGCTGCTGCGCCGCATGCTCGACGTGGCGGACGCGGACGCGGCGCCGGTGGTGCTGGACGTGCGGACCGACAACGTCCCGGCCCGCACCCTGTACGAGGCCCACGGGTTCGAGGTGGTGGGGCTGCGTCCCCGGTACTACCGGCCCAGCAGGGCCGACGCGCACCTCATGGTGCGGCCGGCGGGAGCGCGAGGGCAGAACGACGGAGGGAAGGTGAGCGACCGGTGAGAACCGTCATGGGGATCGAGAGCTCGTGCGACGAGACGGGGGTCGCCGTCGCGCGCGTGCACGACGACGGCCGCGCGGAGTTGCTGTCCGACGTGGTCGCCTCGTCGATGTCCGAGCACGCCCGGTTCGGCGGGGTCGTCCCGGAGATCGCCTCCCGCGCCCACCTCGAGGCGCTCGTGCCGACCGTTCGCGCCGCCCTCGCCGAGGCGGGGCTGCAGCGGCCGGACGCCGTCGCCGCCACCATCGGACCCGGCCTGTCCGGGGCGCTGCTCGTGGGGTCGTCCGCCGCCAAGGCCTATGCGGCCGCGTGGGGGGCCCCGTTCTACGCCGTCAACCACCTCGTCGGCCACGTCGCCGTCGCGGGCTTCGACGGTGACCCGCTTCCCGAGTGCGTGGCCCTGCTGGTCTCCGGTGGGCACACCCAGCTGCTGCACGTCCGCTCGCTCACCGAGCCGGTCGTCGAACTCGGGTCGACCGTCGACGACGCGGCCGGGGAGGCCTACGACAAGGTGGCCCGGCTGCTCGGCCTGGGGTACCCGGGCGGGCCCGTGATCGATCGGCTCGCGGGCACCGGTGACCCCACGGCGATCGCGTTCCCGCGCGGGATGACCGGACCACGCGACGCCCGGCACGACTTCTCCTTCTCCGGGCTCAAGACCTCGGTCGCCCGACGCATCGAGGCCGCCGAACGCGACGGCGAGCAGCTCGACGTGGCGGACGTCGCGGCCTCGTTCCAGGAGGCGGTGGCCGACGTGCTCACCATGAAGGCTGTCCGGGCCTGCACCGACCTGGGCGTGGACACCCTGCTCGTGGGTGGCGGGGTCGCCGCCAACTCGAGGTTGCGTGACCTCGCCGCGAGCAGGTGTGCCGACGCGGGCCTGACCCTGCGCGTCCCGCGGCCGCGGTTGTGCACCGACAACGGCGCCATGGTGGTGGGGATCGCCTCGGCGCTCCTCGCCGCGGACGCGGACCCCAGCCCCCTGACCGTGGCGGCCGACCCCGGGCTGCCGGTCGAGGTCACCCAGGTCGCCTGATCACCATGGTCGCCTCATCACCACGGTCGCCGTGACCGGCCCCATCGCCTAGTAGCCGAGGAGCGCCATCCCCACTGTGGTGAACGTGAAGGCCATCAGCAGGAACGCGGCGACCCCGGCCAGACAAAGGTAGCCGATCACGAGGGCGGACACGGCCATCTCCCTTCCGGCCTCGCCGCTGCGGGTGATCTGCCTGAGGGACGTGTGTCCGATCGCGACCACGAGGACCGCGACGGCGGCCGGGACCAGCGGCACGAACAGGCCGAGGAACGAGCCGAACACCACGTTCGCGACGGCGATCACGAGAGCGACGACGGCCAGTGTGTTGGTCCCGGGAGGGTGGAACGATCCCGGCGTGCCGTCGGACCCGGTTCGGCGGCGCGGCCCGTCGGGCCGATCCCCTGGCTTCTCGGGTGGGTGCATACGAGGAGGTCACTCCTGGGGTGGGTGGGTGTGGCCCGCCGGTGCCCCGGGGGAGCGGTCGACCCGCGTCCGTTGCGCGAAGTAAAGTCCCAACCCCGCGAGGGTGATCCCGCCGATGAAGTTACCGACATGCACCGGGATCTGGTTCCACAGCAGCCAGTCGGTGATGCTCACATCGGCCCCGAGCATCATGCCCGCGGGGATCGTGAAGTGGTTGACGACCGCGTGCTCGTAACCGAGCGCGAAGAACGTGAGGATCGGCAGCCAGATGGCGAGGATCTTGCCCGAGGTGCTCGTGGAGGAGAACGACATGATCACGCCGAGCGCGACCAGCCAGTTGCACAGCACGGCGCTCAACGTCACCCAACCGAGTCCGGTGACGACGCCGGCTTCCTTGTAGGCCACCGTCTTCTCCACTGCGAGGTCCACCAGGCCCTGGGCCCCGGTGGCGTCGGGTTCGGTCCCCATCCCGGTGAGCACGGAGGTCAGCATCCACGCCGCCGCGAGCCCGCCGACAGTGTGCCCGAGGATCATCCAGCCGAAGATCCGTAGGCAGTCGCGCGCCCGGATGCGGCCCTCCATCGCGGCCAGCGGGACCAGCCCGTAGGCGCCGGTGACGAGTTCCCAGCCGAGCAGGACGACCATGGTGAGGCCCAGTGGGAAGAGCACGGCGCCGAGGATCGCCACTCCGGTCGCCTCGGTGGCCACGACGGCCAGAAGGGTGGCCGCGCCGAGCAGGTAGACGGCGAGGAAGCCGCGGAGGGCCAGTTGCCACCCCGGGGCGTCGGCTTTCGCCTCCCCGCCCTCGACTGCGGCGGTGACGATGTCCGGGGGCGCGACTGCGGTCATTTCTGGGCCTCGCTGTACTCGATCGGGATCGGGTCGGGCAGAGGGGGTGGTCCGGTTGATGTCCGTGCGGTGCGGGTGAGCCTACCCGCGGCGTCGACCCCCGCCGCCCGTTCTCCGATCTGCGTCAGACACCGTGGAGGCGAACCCGCACGCGGTTTCCTTGAGTGCTGGCACTCGCCTGTGTAGAGTGCCAATAGACACGGAGCTCCGAGGGCGCCACCCGCGACGGTGCACGCGGCAGCCCGGGTCGTACACAAACCACGGGCCGCCTAACGGCGTCCCGATCTGTTCAACCACACTCCGAGTCGCCCGGCATCCGGGCGGCCACACCCCATACGGGAGGATCATCGTGGCGATCAAGCCGCTTGAGGACAAGATTCTCGTCCAGGCCCTCGAGGCCGAGACCACCACGGCGTCGGGTCTCGTCATCCCGGACACCGCCAAGGAGAAGCCCCAGGAGGGCACCGTCGTCGCGGTCGGCAAGGGCCGCTTCGACGAGGACGGCGACCGCATCCCCATGGACATCAAGGAGGGGGACAAGGTCATCTACTCGAAGTACGGCGGCACCGAGATCAAGTACGAGGGTAAGGAGTACCTGATCCTCTCCTCGCGTGACGTCCTCGCGGTCATCGACTGACGTGAGCTGTTGACCCCCGCCCCGGCGGCGCCGGCCAGAGCCAGGCACCACCGGGGCGGAGGTGTCTCACCCCGCGGTACCCGCCCGTCACGACCACCCACTTCCCTCCAGGAGTTCCATCGATGTCCAAATTGATCGCGTTCGACGAGGAGGCCCGCAAGGGCATGCTCGCCGGTGTCGACGAGCTCGCCGACACAGTCAAGGTCACGCTCGGCCCGAAGGGCCGCCACGTCGTGCTCGCCAAGGCCTTCGGCGGGCCCACCGTCACCAATGACGGTGTCTCCATCGCCCGCGAGATCGAGCTCTCCGAGCCGTTCGCGAACCTCGGCGCCCAGCTGGTCAAGAGTGTCGCCACCAAGACCAACGACGTCGCCGGCGACGGCACCACCACCGCCACCGTGCTCGCCCAGGCGCTCATCCGCCAGGGGCTGCGCAACGTGGCGGCCGGCTCCAACCCGATGGCGATGGGCAAGGGCATCGAGAAGGCCTCCGCCGCCGTCGTGGAGTTCCTCCGCGCGGCAGCGACACCGGTCTCCGGCTCGGACGCCGTCTCGCAGGTGGCGACCGTCTCGTCGCGTGACCCCGAGATCGGCCGCATGGTCGCCGAGGCGATGGACGCCGTCGGAGTCAACGGCGTCGTCTCCGTCGAGGAGTCCCAGGGGCTGCACACCGAGGTGTCGGTCACCGAGGGCATCGCCTTCGACAAGGGCTTCCTCTCGCCGTACTTCGTCACCGACCCCGACGAGCAGAAGGCCATCCACGAGGATGTGCTGATTCTGATCCACCGGGAGAAGATCAGCTCCCTGCCGGATCTGCTGCCGTTGCTGGAGAAGGTCGCCGAGACCGGCAAGCCGCTGCTCATCATCGCGGAGGACGTCGACGGCGAGGCGCTGTCGACCCTCGTGGTCAACTCGATCCGCAAGACCCTCAAGGTCGTCGCGATCAAGGCCCCGTTCTTCGGCGACCGGCGCAAGGCCTTCCAGGAGGACCTGGCGATCGTCACCAAGGGGCAGGTCATCAGCCCCGACCTGGGCATGAAGCTGTCGGAGTGCGGCCTCGACGTCCTCGGTCAGGCCCGACGTGTGACCGTGTCCAAGGACGAGACGATCATCGTCGACGGCGCCGGCGACCAGGCCGACGTCGACGCCCGAGTCGCGCAGCTCCGCCGAGAGGCCGAGGCCACCGACTCCGACTGGGACCGCGAGAAGCTCGAGGAGCGCGTCGCGAAGCTCGCCGGCGGTGTCGCCGTGATCCGCGTCGGTGCGGCCACCGAGACCGAGCTGACCGAGCGCAAGCTCCGCGTCGAGGACGCCGTCAACTCGGCCAAGGCGGCCGTGGAGGAGGGTGTCATCGCCGGCGGTGGCTCCGTGCTCGTCCAGGCGGCCGCCGCCCTCGAGCGGCTCGCCGCCGACACCGCTGACGCCGACGAGGCCGTCGGGGTGAACGTGGTCCGCAAGGCGCTGTCGGCACCGCTGTTCTGGATCGCCGCCAACGCCGGCGAGGACGGCTCCGTCGTGGTGAGCAAGGTCGCCGAGATGGGCCCTCGCGACGGCTTCAACGCCGCCGTGGGGGAGTACGGTGACCTGGTCTCCGCCGGGATCATCGACCCGGTGAAGGTCACCTCCTCCGCCGTGGTCAACGCCTGCTCGGTCGCCCGTATGGTCCTCACGACCGAGACGGCGATCGTCGAGAAGCCCGAGGAGAAGGCCGTCGGCGGTCACTCGCACGCCGGTCACTCGCACTGATCGCGTCCGGCCCCCCGGGCCCCGCTCTCCGCGCTGCGGGGGACGGGGCCCGGCCCCGTTCCGGGCCGGTCACGTGGTCGCACACGCCCCCCAGCGGTTACGCTTGGCGCTCAGCAGTGGTCCCACGACCCAGGGGTCACACGCCTATTCTGAGCCCGAGCCACCTCGGCCGTTGACGGGCCGGGACGTGGGATCCGTCGTGACGTGCGTCGCGACCCGAGAGAAAGGCCGTGCCCCGTAACACATCCGTGTAACACGGGGCCCCCGAAATCCGATGACAGGTACAGCAGACGAGTTGGAACTCGCCGTAGCCGAGGCGGTCAAGGGTGACCGTGTCGCTGCCACGCGGGTGCTGGAGCTCGTGCGGCCCGGTGTGGTGCGGTATTGCCGTTCCCGCGTCGGCGGCTCGGAGAGGGTCAACCTGTCTGCTGACGATGTCGCCCAGGAGGTTCTGATCGCGGTTCTCTCGGCTCTGCCGGGGTACCGGGACCAGGGACGTCCCTTCATGGCCTTCGTGTACGGGATCGCGGCCCACAAGGTCGCGGACGCCCATCGTGGCGCCGCGCGGAACAAGTCCGACCCCGTGGAGTACCTCCCCGAGGTGCTCTCGACCGACACGGGGCCGGAGGACCACGTCCTCGACGGCGAGGTGTCGAGAGCGGTGAGCCGCCTCCTCGAGACCCTGCCCGAGAAGCAGAGGGAGATCATCCGGCTACGTGTGGTGGTCGGACTCTCCGCGGAGGAGACCGCGGAGATCGTCGACAGTACGGCCGGGGCCGTGCGCGTCGCCCAACACCGGGCGATGAAGCAGCTCCGGGCGAGGATCGAGCAGGACGGAGAGGAGCGATGGCGATGAACGACGAAGTCGAACCCGGCACCCGGGACGACGACGCCTCGCTCTACGGGCCCGACGCGGATCAGGCCGAGGTGGATCGCGACGACGCCCTCCTCGACACGCTCGGACGAGGCGACCGCCCCGAGGGGGATGAGCCTCTCCTCGCACTGCTCGCGGACTGGCGCGCCGATCTGGACTCCGCCGAGCTGCCGGAGCTGCCCGGCGACGAGCAGATCGAGGTGGCCCTCGCTCCGAACGTCTCCCGACTGTGGCCCCGCCGCGGCCGGGTGCGGTCGAACGAGCACCATCACGGCCAGAGGCCGGCCCTGTGGCAGGCGGTGACCGGCGCTGCCGCAGTGGCGGCCGTGATAGTCGGCGGCCTGTCCGTGGCCGCGCACAGCGCGATGCCGGGCGACCCGCTCTGGGGCGTGTCCAAGACGATGTTCTCCGACCGTGCCGGGAACGTCGAACTGGTCAGTGATCTCAGTGAGTACCTCGCCGCCGCGGACCTCGCCGCCCGCGAGGGGGACCGCAACGAGGCCGAGCGTCTGCTCGACGAGGTGAGCGAGCGGCTCGACGAGGTCTCCGACGCGTCCGAACGTGTCGAGTTGATGAAGCGCCGCGACGCCATCAAGCGCGATCTCAGTCGGGTGACCCCGAGCGTCGTCCCGTCGCCCGCGCCGGCGCCGGCGCCCGCACCTAACCCGGCACCCGCACCCGCACCGGGCGCGGCGACGCTCGTGCCCGGCCTGCCCGTTCCGGTGCCGTCCAACCTGATCCCTCCGCCACCCGCGGGGATGCCGGTCATCCCGCTCCCTCTCGACGGGCTGCGGATCTCGACCACGCTGCAGATCCCGATCGACACCCAGCGGATCCAGGACTTCCTGTCACCGACCACAGGACGTCAGGGCGATGTGGACGACGACCGGGCGGTGACGGCGCCGACACCGAGCCGCACCACGGTGACGCAGGTACCCACGCCCACGCCGCCGGCGACCAGTCCTCAACAGACCTCGCAGTCGGTCCGACCGACGAACTGATCCCGGGACACGAGTCGATCCCCGCCCCTCTCGGAGGGACGGGGATCGACTCGTCTCTGTTCTTCCCGGCCGAACGGGTCGGCGCCGTCGCGCCGGGCGGTCGCCGGTGGTCAGCGGCGCCAGTTGAGCCGACGGGGGCGTAGGGCGCGGGTCGCGTCCGCGTAGCCGCGGCAGTACTCCCAGGTGACGTAGTCGTCCGGGATCGGGTCGAAGGCGGGCTCGTGGGGCAACAGCGAGCCGTCCTCGAGCAACTGCATGAGGTTGGCGCGGAGCATGTCCCACTCGTGGTAGTGCTCCTCGGCGCAGTCGTCACACTGCACCGCGACGCCCTTCACCCCGATCGGGGCCAGCAACCGACGGAACTCCGCGAGGTCCGCGAGGTCCTCCTCGATCGCGTGCCGCTCGTCGGCGTCGAGGGGGCCGGCGGGCATGTCGTCGTCGACCGGGTCGAGCTCGGCCAGTTCCGCGGCCGGATCATCCGGATCACCGGCGAACGGGTCGGGCGGCATTCCGTGCCGTAGGGGATCGTCCACGACCTCCACCGTACCCGTGACCACGGTCTCACGTGGTCACGGTTCGAGCCGCGGCCCCCGGAACCACTATCCTCGAAAGACAGCACCTAGACGACCCCCAGGAGGACGGCAGATGAGCGAGTCGAATGGCCCCGTGCGTACCGGCGGCGACGACCCGACCAAGGTCGCGATGGTGGGCCTGACGTTCGACGACGTGCTCCTCCTCCCGGCCGCGTCGGAAGTGGTCCCCAGCGAGGTCGACACCAGCACCCGGCTGACGCGGGACATCACCCTCCGGGTGCCGCTGATCTCGTCGGCGATGGACACCGTGACGGAGGCCCGCATGGCCATCGCCATGGCGCGGCAGGGCGGGATCGGCGTCCTGCACCGCAACCTCTCCGTGGGGGACCAGGCCGCCCAGGTCGAGACGGTCAAGCGGTCCGAGGCCGGGATGGTGACCGACCCGGTCACCTGCGCGCCCAGTGACACGTTGGCAGAGGTCGACGAGAAGTGCGCCCGCTACCGCATCTCCGGATTGCCGGTGACCGACGAGCGCGGTGAGCTGGTCGGCATCATCACCAACCGCGACATGCGGTTCGAGATGGACAAGTCCCGACGGGTCGACGAGGTCATGACCCGGGCGCCCCTGGTGGTCGCCCGGGAGGGTGTCACCGCGGAGGCGGCGCTCGGCCTGCTGCGCCGGCACAAGATCGAGAAGCTGCCGATCGTCGACGGTGACGGGCGACTGACCGGACTCATCACGGTGAAGGACTTCGTCAAGACGGAGAAGCACCCCGACGCCACCAAGGACTCGGACGGCCGGCTGCGCGTGGCCGCAGCCATCGGCACCGGGGAGGATGCCTGGCAGCGTGCCGGGGCCCTCACCGACGCCGGGGTGGACGCCCTGGTGGTCGACACCGCCCACGCCCACAACCGCAAGGCCCTCGACATGGTCGCCCGGGTCAAGCGGGAGCTCGGCGACCGCGTGCAGGTGATCGGGGGCAACCTCGCCACCCGCGGTGCCGCCCAGGCGATGATCGACGCGGGTGCGGACGCCATCAAGGTGGGCATCGGCCCAGGGTCCATCTGCACCACCCGGGTGGTCGCGGGCGTGGGTGCTCCCCAGATCACCGCGATCCTCGAGGCCTCGGTCGCCGCGCATGCCGCGGGCATCCCCGTCATCGCCGACGGCGGTATGCAGTACTCCGGTGACGTGGCCAAGGCGATCGCCGCCGGCGCCTCGGCCTGCATGTTCGGGTCCCTGCTCGCGGGGTGCACCGAATCGCCGGGTGAGCTGATCTTCGTGGACGGCAAGCAGTACAAGGTCTACCGCGGCATGGGTTCGCTGGGCGCGATGCGCGGGCGCGGCAAGCCCGGGCAGGAGAAGTCGTTCTCCAAGGACCGGTACTTCCAGGACGACGTGCTGTCCGAGGAGAAGCTGGTGCCCGAGGGCATCGAGGGGCGGGTCCCGTATCGGGGAGACGTCGGTCAGGTACTCCACCAGCTCGCCGGCGGGCTGCGTGCGGGCATGGGCTACACCGGAGCCGCCACCATCCCGGAGATGCACCGTGCCCAGTTCGTCCAGATCACGGCCGCGGGGCTCAGGGAGAGCCATCCGCACGCGATCCAGATGACGGTCGAGGCCCCCAACTACAACGTCAAGGACTGAAGTCGCGTGCGCAATGTCGTGGAGATCGGCCTGGGTCGCGAGGCCCGTCGGATGTTCGGGCTGGGCGAGGTCGACATCGTCCCCTCCCGCCGGACCCGCAGCTCCAAGGAGGTGTCCACCTCCTGGCAGATCGACGCCTACCAGATGGACATCCCGGTGATGACCCACCCGACCGACGCGGTGGTCTCCCCGGCCTCGGCGGTGGAGTTCTCCAAGCTCGGTGGTCTGGCCGTGCTCAACGGGGAGGGACTGTGGGCCCGTCACGCCGATCCCGGTGCCGTGATCGCCGAGCTGCGGGAGCTCGCGCTGGAGGACGTGACCGGACACCGGGCCGTGGCGCGACTGCAGGAGCTGCACCGTGCCCCGATCGACCGCGAGCTCCTCGCCGCTGCGGTTCACCGCATCCGCGACGAGGGCGCGACCGTGGCGGTGCGGGTCTCCCCGCAGCACGCGCGCGAACTCACCCCGGGGCTCGTCGCGGCGGGGATCGACCTGCTGGTGGTGCAGGGCACGATCATCTCGGCGGAGCACGTCAGCGGTGAGGACGCCCCGCTCGACCTCAAGGAGTTCATCGGTGGCCTCGATGTCCCGGTGATCGCCGGCGGCGTCGTCGACTACAAGACCGCCCTGCACCTCATGCGCACGGGCGCCGCCGGTGTGATCGTGGGATACGGCGGGGTCGACGGCATCACCACCACCGGCCAGGTGCTGGGTATGGAGGTCCACATGGCCACCGCGATCGCCGACGCGGCCGCGGCCCGGCGGGACTACCTCGACGAGACCGGAGGCCGCTACGTGCACGTGCTGGCCGACGGCGACATCTACACCTCCGGTGATATCGCCCGGGCCGTGGCGTGCGGCGCCGATGCAGTGGTCCTGGGTCCGCTGCTCGCGGGCTCGCTCGAGTCCCCGGGCCGCGGTGTCTACTGGGACGCGGTGTCCGCCCACCCCAAGGTGCCGCGCGGGCATGTGTCCGAGGTGGAGGACGAGACGGCCCTGGCGCCACTGGAGGAGGTCCTCGAGGGGCCCACCAGCGTCCCCGACGGCACCCGCAACCTCATGGGCGGACTGCGTCGGGCGATGGCCAAGTGTGGCTACTCCGATGTCAAGGGTTTCCAGAAGGTGGACCTGTCCGTCCGGCCCTGACCGGCCCGCCCCGGATCGAACGGACTCACACTCTGGACAAAGCGAGGGCTACTGTCGGGTAAGTTCGAGGGTGCTCGGGTACTGTGATGCCCACCATCGACCACCCCTGGGAGTTGCACCATGACGCCGCACGCACCGTCGACCCCGACCGACGCCCCCACCACGCCGACGGACACGGATGTCGTCGTCATCGGCTCCGGTTTCGGCGGCAGCGTGACGGCCCTGCGACTGTCGGAGAAGGGGTACCGCGTCACGGTGATCGAGGCGGGTCGCCGCTTCGAGGACGCCGACCTGCCCAAGACGTCCTGGCGACTCCACCGCTACGTATGGGCGCCCAAGCTCAAACTGTTCGGGATCCAGCGCGTCCACATGATGCGCGACGTGATGATCCTCGCCGGCGCGGGCGTCGGCGGGGGATCGCTCAACTACGCCAACACGCTGTACAAGCCCACGAGCCAGTTCTTCAGGGACCGGCAGTGGGGCCACATCACGGACTGGGAGGAAGAGCTCTCCCCGTTCTACGACCAGGGCCGCCGCATGCTGGGCGTGGTCACCAACCCCACGCACACCCACTCGGATGAGGTCATGAAGAAGGTCGCCCGAGACATGGGCGTGGAGGACACCTTCGTCTACACCCCGGTCGGCGTGTTCTTCGGCGAGAAGACCGGCGGGAGGGGCAAGCCCGGCGAGTTGGTCCCGGATCCGTACTTCGGCGGGGTGGGGCCGGACCGCAACGCGTGCATCGAGTGCGGCGAGTGCATGACCGGCTGCCGGCACAACGCCAAGAACACGCTGATGAAGAACTACCTCGCCCTGGCCGAGCGCGCGGGCGCCCGCATCCTGGACCGGACCACGGTCAGCGACCTGCGCGAGCGCGGCGACGGCACGTGGGAGATCACCCTCGAGCGGACGGGCGCCTGGACGCGTCGCGGCAAGCGCACCACCACGGTGACCGCCGGTCAGGTCGTCGTGGCGGCCGGCACCTGGGGAACCCAGCACCTGCTCCACTACGCCAAGGACTCCGGGTCCCTTCCCAAGCTGTCGGATGCGATCGGTCGGCTCACTCGCACCAATTCCGAGGCGATCCTCGGGGCGATGCGCCCGAACTACAAGCCGGAGCAGGACTTCTCCGAGGGTGTGGCCATCACGTCGTCGTTCCATCCCCGCCCCGACACCCACATCGAACCGGTCCGGTACGGCAAGGGCTCCAACGCCATCGCCATCCTGCAGACCCTGCTGACGGACGGCGACGGGCCGCTCCCGCGGTGGCGCACTCTGCTGAACGAGGTCCGGCGCGAGCCGGCCATGTTCATGCAGCTGTTCTACCTGCGCCGCTGGAGCCAGCGTTCGGTGATCGCGCTCGTGATGCAGAACCTGGACAACTCGCTGCAGACCTACGTCAAGCGCGTCGGCCCGTTCAAGTACGTCACCAGCAAGCAGGGTCACGGCGAGCCCAACCCCACCTGGATCCCCGCCGGCAACGAGGCCACCCGGAAGATCGCCGAGGAGATCGGCGGCCTGCCCGGGGGCACGTGGGGCGAGATCGCCAACATCCCGCTCACGGCTCACTTCCTCGGCGGCTGCGTCATCTCGGATTCGGCCGAGACCGGGGTCGTGGACCCGTACCACCGCGTGTGGAACTACCCCACGATGCACATCGTGGACGGCTCGGCGATCTCCGCCAACCTGGGTGTCAACCCGGCGCTGAGCATCACCGCTCAGGCCGAGCGGGCGATGTCGTTGTGGCCCAACAAGGGTGAGGCCGACCAGCGCCCGGCCCAGGGCGAGGGCTACCGTCGCCTGTCGCCGGTCCCGCCCGTGTCGCCGATGGTCCCGGAGGCCGCGCCGGGAGCGCTGCGGCTGCCGATCGTCGAGGTCAGCTGACGGTCGGCCCCCTGTTCGGCACGCGGTGTTCAGGGCGCGGTGAGCTCGAGCAACTCGTCGAGCGCCGCGGCGATCCCGCGGGCCACCGCGTCCGGGTCCGGCACCAGGTGTTCGCACGAGATCACCCCCAGGTCGAGCCGCCCGTCGGTCGACAGGCTGGTCACGGACAGTCCCGCACCGTGGAGCAGCGGGCCGAAGGGGTGCATGTGGGTGATCCGCGCGCCGAGGAAGTAGAGGGCGTGGCGGGGCCCGGGCACGTTGGAGATGATGAGGTTGTAGATCACCGGGTGGACGTCGGCGAGTCTCAGCGCCTCGTACGCCCGCATGCCCATGTCGAGTAGCCGACGGGGGCCCATGCGGGCCCAGTTGTCCAGGAGCGCCGGTCGGATGCTCGCGGCCTGGCGCTTCGTGGTCTCCGCTGCGGCGGAGATCCGCTCGTACCGTTCGACCGGGTCGGCCACATCCGTGGCCAGGGAGGCGAACATGGCCGACACCTGGTTGGCGCCACCGGTGGCCAGATCGTCTCGGGTGGACATGGGGACGATCGCCACCATGGCCGAGGCGGGGGCGTCTCCGTGGGCCTCGAGGTAGGACATGACAGCGCCGCCGACCACGGTGAGGAGGACGTCGTTGACGGTGCCGCCGAGGCGGGCGGTGACGAGCTTGACGGACGCCAGGTCGAGTGATGCGGTGGCCACGGCGCGGTGCGGGGTGAGCGAGTGGTTGAAGAGGGTCCGCGGCGCCGTGAACGGGGCCGGCATGGATTCCCCGTCGCCCGCCCGGCCGCGCGCGCGTCTCATGGCCGCGGGGACCGACAGCGTCTCGGGGAGCAGACGGAGGAGGGCCAGGGGCCGGCCCAGCACGTCGCGGGCGCCACCGGCGATCAGTTGCAGGGTGTTGGCCCGTCCGACGTGCGTGCGCACGAGCGCGGGATCCTGGTCGGGCGTGGTGGCGTCCGTCGCGGCGAGAGCGGAGAGCAACTCGGCGCCCAGCATCCCGTCGATCACCGAGTGATGTACCCGGCAGAACGCGCTGACGGTCGGCGCGTGCGGGTCACCCCGCTCGATGATCCAGACCTGCCACAGCGGGTGGGCGCGGTCCAGCGGGGTGGAGGCGAGCCGACCGCACGTCTCCAGCAGCTCGTCCTCGGTGCCGGCCGGCCCGAGTTCGATCCGGCGTAGGTGGTGGGTGATGTCGAAGTCGAAGTCCTCGACCCACGCCGGGTGGCCGGGATTCCACGGTGAGTCGTGGACCTTGCGGCGGAACGGGGGGACGGCCTTGACCCGGCGGGCGAGCCCGGATCGGAGGCGTTCGAACGAGTAGCGCTCCTCGATGGTGGTCACGTCGAGGTGGACGAGGCCGTTGATCACCATCATCTGCTCGGGGGTCTCGAGGTAGAGGAAGCTCGCGTCGAGCCCGGTCATCCGTTCCACGTGTCAGCCCTCCCCGGCGGCCGCCGACCGCGCCGCCTCCCGGGTGAGTTCCAGCAGCCGGGCCATCGCCTCCCGGATCCCGGTGGCCAGTAGATCAGGGTCGGGGGCCAGATGCTCGCAGGCGTTGATCCCCACGTCGAGTCGACCGCCCATGGACATGGCGGTGACCGAGAGTCCGGAACCGTGCATGAGGGGCCCGAGCGGGTAGACGTGGGTCACCCGGCATCCGAGGAAGTCCAGTCCCTGACGGGGCCCGGGGATGTTCGATACGACGAGGTTGTGCACGACCGGGTGCAGGTCCGCCAGGTGGAAGTCGCCGTAGATCCGCATCAACATCTGCAGGGTCCTGGCGGGGGCGAGCGTGGCGACGTCCTGGATGAGGTCCGGCCGCATGCCGTTCTTCGACTGCTTCTTGCCCCGGTTGGTGCGGGCGGAGATGGCGCGAAGGCGCTCGAGTGGGTCCGCGATGTCGGTCCCCAGTGACGCGAACAGGACCGTCACGCGGTTGTTGCCCCGGGAGCCCTCGGCGTCGCGGGTGGAGACGGGGACCACGGCGACGAGCGACTTGTCGGGCAGGTCGTCGTGGGAGCGCAGGTATCGCCGCAGCGCGCCGCCCATCACCGCCAGGAACACGTCGTTGACGGTCACGTCGAAGGCGTCTTTGATCTCGCTGATCTCGCCGAGGTCGAGTGAGGCACCCCAGACCGCCCGGTGGGGGGTGATGGTGGCGTTGAAGCGGGTGCGGGGCGCGGTGAACGGTGCCGCCCTGGGGACGACGACGAGGTCGTCCGTGGCGTCGGCCGTGCCCGTCTCCTCCGGGGCCGGATCGTCCGACTTCTTCTTGGCCGCCGTGGCCCTGCGCAGTGCGAAGGGGAGCGCGGCGACCTCGGGTACCAGCCGGGCCAGGGTCAGCGGGCGACGTACGGAGAAATCCCACCACCCGCCGGCGAGGAGCCGGATGGGGTTGGCGTTGCCCGCCTCGACGCGGACCATGTCGAGGTCGCGGGCGGAGGGCTGCTCTCCGGCGGAGGCGAACTTGCGCAGGATGTTCGCGCCGTTGGCCCCGTCGAGGATGGCGTGGTGGGCCCGGAAGTACACGACGATGGTGTCCGGTTCGGCGAGCCGCTCGAGGACCCACATCTCCCACAGGGGGCGTGACCTGTCCAGCGGGCGGCTGCCGAGGGTGCCGCACATCTCGAACACCGCGCGGTCGTCACCGGGGTGGTCCACGTCGACGCGGCGGACGTGTGCGGTGATGTCGAGGTCGTATTCCTCGACCCAGGCGGGGTGGCCGAGGTTGAGCGGGGAGTCGTAGATCTTGCGGCGGAGTTCGGGCAGTTCCTTGATCCGGCGGCCGAGCTCGGTCCGGAGCCATTCGAAGGAGTACCCGACCTCGAGGCCGGAGACGTCGACGAAGAGGACTCCGCCCACCACGAGGGGTTGCTGGGCGGTTTCCATGTACAGCAGGCTCGCGTCGAAACCGGTCATTCGCTCCATCGATGCGCTCCAGCTCTCTCGGTCCCGGGCCGGCCGGGGTCGTGGTGGGGTTCATTGTGAACCCCGGCACGGGGGATGTGGCCGAGTTCGGCGGATGGGCCGCGGGGCCTAGACTCGACCCCGTGGCCGAGAACGCACAGACCGACTCCCAGATCGCCGCCGAGGCGGTGGCGCCCCGCCCGGTACTCGTGGTGGACTTCGGCGCCCAGTACGCGCAGCTCATCGCGCGCCGCGTGCGCGAGGCGCGCATCTACTCCGAGGTGATCCCGCACACCGCGACGATCGAGGAGATCCGCGCCAAGGATCCCGTCGCCCTGGTGCTGTCCGGCGGACCCGCGAGCGTGTACGCCGAGGACGCGCCCTCGCTCGACCCGGCGGTGTTCGAGCTGGGTCTGCCGGTGTTCGGCATCTGTTACGGCTTCCAGGCGATGGCCGGTGCCCTCGGCGGTGAGGTCGCTCACACGGGTAGCCGCGAGTACGGACGTACCGACGTGAGCGTGTCCGGCGGCCTCCTGCACGCCGGCCTGCCGGAGCACCACCCGGTGTGGATGAGCCACGGGGACGCGGTCACGGCCGCGCCCGAGGGGTTCACCGTCACCGCGTCGTCGTCCGGTGCCCCGGTCGCCGCGTTCGAGTGCACCGAGCGGCGCATGGCCGGAGTCCAGTACCACCCGGAGGTCCTGCATTCGCCGCACGGCCAGCAGGTGCTGAGCCGCTTCCTCACCGAGGTGGCGGGGCTCGAGCCGACGTGGACCGCGTCGAACATCGCCGACCAGCTGGTGGAGGCCGTCCGCGAGCAGATCGGCGACGGCCACGCGATCTGCGGCCTGTCGGGCGGCGTCGACTCGGCCGTCGCGGCCGCCCTGGTCCAGCGTGCGATCGGGGACCGCCTCACGTGTGTGTTCGTCGACCACGGACTGTTGCGTGCGGGCGAGCGTGAGCAGGTCGAGAACGACTTCGTGGCCGCCACCGGTGCCCGCCTCATCACGCTGGACGACTCCGACGTCTTCCTCGGGCACCTCGCCGATGTCACCGACCCGGAGACCAAGCGCAAGATCATCGGCCGCGAGTTCATCCGGTCCTTCGAGCGGGCGGTGACGCAGGCGCTCGAACTCCAGGGTTCCGGTGAGGCCGCCGCCTCTTCCGTCGACTTCCTCGTCCAGGGCACCCTCTACCCGGACGTCGTCGAGTCCGGTGGCGGAGCGGGTACGGCCAACATCAAGAGCCACCACAATGTCGGCGGCCTGCCGGACGATGTGGAGTTCACGCTCGTCGAGCCACTGCGGTTGCTGTTCAAGGACGAGGTCCGCGCCGTGGGCCGTGAGCTCGGTCTGCCCGAGGCGATCGTCGGCCGCCACCCGTTCCCCGGTCCGGGCCTGGCGATCCGCATCGTCGGCGCCGTGGACCGCGACCGACTGGAGACCCTGCGCGCGGCGGACGCGATCGTGCGCGAGGAGATGACCGCGGCGGGCCTGGACTCCACGGTGTGGCAGTGCCCGGTGGTCCTGCTGGCCGATGTCCGGTCGGTGGGCGTGCAGGGCGACGGCCGGACGTACGGTCATCCGATCGTGCTGCGGCCGGTGAGTTCCGAGGACGCCATGACCGCCGACTGGACGCGCGTGCCGTACGAGACGCTGGCGCTGATCTCCAACCGCATCACCAACGAGGTCCCGGACGTCAACCGGGTCGTGCTGGACGTGACGAGCAAGCCGCCGGGCACCATCGAGTGGGAGTGAGCAGGCCGGGCCTCAGCGGCGGATGACCATCAGCAGTCCCACGAGCACCGCCAGGACGAGTCCCGCGGCCAGCAACGCCGTCGGGGCGATCGCGGGCGCTCCCAGGATCGCCCACACCGCCACTCCCAGCGAGGTCACGCCGGCCAGGGCGAGAACCGGGGACCCGAACCGCCGGTGCTCCACCACCTCGACGGCGCCCGACGGGGCGGTCGCGGGCTCGGGGGAGACCCCGAATCCGAGCGGTTCGGGTGTCGGGTGTCCGATCCCGTAGGGCAGCGGGTCGTACAGTTGCGGGTCGAACCGCGGCGACTGGTCGGGCGGGGCTCCCGCGGTGGAGTGGTGGCGGTCGTCTGCGGGCGTGTTCGTACTCATCGGGTGACCTTCACGCTTCCCATCTCGTTGGTGATGTCCAGGGTCAGGACCGGCCCGTCGGTGTCGGCGGGCGGGTCGGGGCAGTCGACGGAGCCGATCTCGGTCCGGCAGTCGGCCTGCACGGCGAGTCCGTCGGGCAGCAGCACCCGCACCTCACCGACCTCGTTGGTGATGCTGTAGCTGCGGTCGCGGTCCAGTTCGAGCTCGCGCATGTCGACCGTGACGGTGCCGACCTCGTGGGTGACCGGCGTGCCCAGCTGGGCGGGGGAGGTGATCTCCACCCGCTCGTCGCCGATGGTCTCCCAGCCGCCCGTGGGGACCTGGACCGACAGCGCTAGCAGCACGAATCCGACGAGTGGTCCGGCCACCACGAGCAGCCCGTACCCGCGGCGGGTGACGGCGCCGACGAGCAGCCCGCCGGCCACCACCGCCAGGGCGATCGCGGCGATGCGCGGGGCGTCGAGCCAGGTGAGACCGGCCAGGGTGGACAGGCCCGTGGCGACCGCCGCCGCGATGAGTGCCAGGCCGATCGTGACCTTGGTCAGCCGCGACCGGGGCCGGGTCGGTTCGACCGGGGCGGGGGCGACGCCGGGTTCGGGCAGGTCCCACGCGAACGGGGCGGCGCCGAGCGGATCCCACGACGGCGGCACCGGGGGCCCGAAGGGGGCGTCGGGGCCGGAGCCGGGCGCCTGGGAGGCCCCGGGCGCGCGCCACGGCCCGGCGTCTGTGGCCGCGCCCCTCGACGCGTCGGAGCCGTGCGTGGTGGGGGGCCGCACCGCGGAGACCTCCGCCCACCCGGCGGGTGGTTCGGGGGTGCGCCGGTGCAGGCCGTACCAGCCGGCGAGCATCGCCGCGACCATGAGGAACCCGGCGCCGACGAGGAGGGTCTCCCCGGAACCGCCGAAGGTGGGGGCGGAGAGGAGGACGACGACGACGAGGATCACCGCGGTGACCTTGGAGCCCGACGCCCGGCCCTTCCCCAGGAGCGCCTCCCCGGAGGAGACCTCGTCGCCGGCGGAGCGCAGGAGCAGCCACATCAGGGCGTACAGGAACACGCCCGCCCCACCCCACAGTGCGGCGACGACGAACGCGACGCGGAAGAGGACCGGGTCGACGCCGTAGCGCCGACCGAAGCCGCCGCAGACGCCGGCGATCCTGGAATCGTCCGGGGTCCGGACGGGACGGGTCCGCCACAGGGAGCGGAGCTCTGACGGGAGGTCGGGGGTGCTCGTTCTGGACATGACCCCATCGTGCTCGGCGGGAGTCCGCGGCACATCGGGGTCCGACCCTGATTTCCGACCCCGAGGCCGCCGGGGAGGGAGGATGGCGGGATGGTCGACACCGTCATGGGTTTCCTGGGCTCCGACGAACAGCTGCGGCTCTTCGGGGTGACGCTGGTCGGGGTCAGCGGGCGGACCGTTCTCAAGGTGCTCCTCAGCATCCTGCTGTTCGTGCTGCTGTCGCTGTTCACGTCGATCTCGCGGGCGGTGATGCAGGCGATCACCGGGCCCGCCGGGTCCGCGTCGAGGTTCTGGACGAAGCAGAGTCTGCAGCTGTTCACCGCCGTCGTGGCCGTGCTGGCGCTCTTCTCCATCTGGGTGACCCCGGGAACCGACCTGACCGTGGGGGTCGGACTCGTCACCGCGGGCCTGGCGTTCGCGTTGCAGAAGGTGATCGCGAGTCTGGCGGGATACTTCGTCATCCTCCGGGGGCGGGTGTTCGCGGTCGGCGACCGGATCGCCGTGGGTGGGGTCCGGGGCGATGTGATGTCGCTCGGTTTCCTGCGCACGACCGTCATGGAGATGGGATCCCCGTCGTCGATGGCCGGCGCGGAGACCGGCAACTGGGTACCGAGCCGTCAGTTCACCGGCCGGGTGGTCACGGTGTCGAACGGCGTCATCTTCGACGAGGCGGTCTACAACTACACCCGCGGGTTCCCCTTCCTCTGGGAGGAACTGTCGCTCACGCTGCCGTTCGACGTGGATCTCCGACGTGTCGACACCGTGTTCCACGCCTGCGCCGACCGGCACACGAGGGAGCTGAGCGACGAGGCGATGGCGAGCATGCAGCAGATGAGCCGCATGTACGCGGTCGATGTCCGGGAGTTCGGGCCGCAGGTGTTCATCTCGCTGCAGGAGGACGGGATCCTCGCCACCGTCCGCTTCGTCGTGGGCAGTCACGGTGCGCGGGCGGTCAAGGACGCCATCTCCCGCGACCTGGTCGCCGGATTGCGGGAGGGGGGTGTCTCGCCGGCGAGCGTGGCCGTGGATATCCGGGTACTTCCCGATTCCCCTCGGGGCGATGATCTGTGACGATGGCGTCCATGAGTGAGAACGCGACCGATCCCGCGCCGGCCACCGCGGTCCGGTCGGCGTCCCCGGTCGCCGGACCACCGGCGCGGCCCCCCGTGGCGACGACCGACTTCCGCTGGTATCCGCGGTTGACCCGGGGCAGCGACGGATCCGTGGTCGCGGGCGTGTGCGTGGGCCTGGCCGACCACCTCGGGGTGCGGGTCGTCCACGTACGCCTGGTCATGGTCCTGCTGGCCACGCTCTCGGGCGCCGGCGTCGCCCTGTACTCGGCGCTGTGGGCGCTCACCCCGACGGGGCCCGCGCCGGCGGGCGCGGGCCGGGGCGACGAGCGCGAGCGCAGACGCGGCATGGCACTGGCCGTCGTGGCGGTGGCGGGCGCGGTGCTCTCGTTCATGGTGACCACCGCCACGGGACTGAGCGTCATCGTCCCCGTCCTCGTCGTGGCCCTGGGTGCCGGGCTGGTCTGGCAGCAGTACGACGGTGGGGGACGAGTCGCGCCGCGGTCGGTCTTCGACTGGGCCAGGGTCACCGCAGGGGCCACCCTCGTCGTCGTCGGGCTCGCCGTCGTGGTCCTCGGTCAGGTCGAGTTCGCCGCGCTGCGGTCGTCCCTCCTCGCGGTCGTGGCCACCCTCGTCGGCGTGGGACTGCTCAGCGTGCCGGTCGGACTGCGACTGTGGCGGTCCCTCGAGGAGGAGCGCGCGGCGCGGATCCGCGAGTCCGAACGCAGCGACATCGCCTCCCACCTGCACGATTCCGTCCTGCAGACCCTGGCACTCATCCAGAAGAGGTCCGATGACCCGGGCCAGGTGGCGCGGCTCGCCCGCCGGCAGGAACGGGAGCTCCGACAGTGGCTGTTCGGCGCCGGCTCCCGGATGTCCTCGGGCGCGGCGACCTTCGCGGGGGCGGTCGAGGTGATGGTCGGCGACGTCGAGGACGTCTACGGACTGCGGGTGGACCAGGTCGTGGTGGGTGGCGACGGCCCGGTCGGCGACGCCGGGGAGGCGGTCCTGGGCGCCGTCCGCGAGGCCCTGGTCAACGTCGCCAAGCACGCCGGCGTCGACACCGCCGACGTGTTCGTGGAGAACGACGGACGCACGCTCAGCGCGTTCGTCCGCGACCGCGGACGCGGCTTCGATCCCGATGCCGTGGGCGGCGACCGCCACGGGCTCGCGCAGTCCATCCGACACCGCGTGGAGAGCCGCGGTGGGACCGTGCGCGTGCGCAGTACGCTCGGGCGCGGGACGGAGATCGGGATCGAGATGCCGCTGGAGGACGAATGACGGACGGGCCGCAGGACGGGTCGGGGGAGTCGATGTGCCGGGTCTTCCTCGTGGACGACCACGCGGTGTTCCGCAGCGGGGTCCGTGCCGAACTCGCCGGGCAGTCGACCATCGAGGTCGTCGGCGAGGCGGGTTCCGTCGCCGAGGCCGTGACCGGCATCGACCGGGTGCGTCCCGACGTGGTGCTGCTCGACGTGCACATGCCCGACGGCGGTGGCGTGGCCGTGCTGCGGTCGGTGCTGGGGGCCGACCCGGGCGGCGTGGCCGATCCCGCCCGCGCCCCGGAACCGACCTTCCTCGCGCTGAGCGTCTCCGACGCCGCCGAGGACGTGATCGCCGTGATCCGGGCCGGCGCGCGCGGCTACGTCACCAAGACCATCACCGGCGAGGACCTGGCAGACGCCGTGCGCCGCGTCGCCGACGGGGACGCCGTCTTCTCCCCGCGACTGGCCGGGTTCGTGCTGGACGCGTTCGCCCGCGCCTCCCCGGGCCCCGCCGATCGTGGCGAGCCCGTCCACGACCCCGAGGTCGACTCGCTCACCCCGCGTGAGAAGGAGGTGCTGCGGCTGCTGGCCCGCGGCTACACCTACAAGGAGATCGCCGAGGAGTTGTTCATCTCGGTCAAGACGGTGGAGACCCACGCCTCCAACGTCCTCCGCAAGACCCAGCAGTCCAACCGGCACGCGCTGACCCGCTGGGCGCAGTCCCGGCACCTGGACTGATCCCCGCGGCCGGCCGGCCGGAGTGGTTTCTCGCCCGGGTCGGCTCCGCGCACCCACCCGGACCGATAGCGTGACCGGGATGAGCGAACCGCGCGACCTGCCCGTGTGCATCATCGGTGACTCGTTCGTGGCCGGATACGGCGATGACACGGGCCGCGGGTGGACCGCGCACCTGATCGAGGCCGGCCCCGCGGCCGGTGTGCACATCCACGCCGCGGTCGCCGGGATCGGCGGGGACACCTCCGAGATGATCCTGGCCCGCTGGGACGAGGTCGATCGTCGGCGGGCCGCGTTCCCCACGACCGCGGTGATCGCGGAGTTCGGCGTCAACGACGTCATGGAGCACGAGGGTGCGTTGCGCGTCGACGAGGCGGGTACCGTCGCGGCGCTGCGCGGAATGATCGACCGGGCGCCCGAGGGGCGGTTCCTCGTGGTGGGGCCGCCGCCGGTGGTGTGGGACGAGGTCAACGAGCGGATCGCGGCCCGGGCCGAGACCATGGCGCAGGTGTGCGACGAGGCCGGGGTGCCGTTCGTGCCGACCTTCGACGTGTTGCTGGCGGGTGGTCAGTGGATGCGCGAGGTCGCCGCCGGCGACGGCGCCCACCCCGGGCCCGGCGGGTACGAGCAGTTCGGCCAGGTGATCTCCGGTCCTGTGCTCGAGTGGTTGCGTCTCCTGCCGGATGTCGAGCCGGGCTACTAGCGGGAACTCTTCATGGCGGCCCTGACCGTCACCGTCGGGTCCGCCTCGAGCTCGGCCACGCGCGTCGAGTCCATGGGCAGCAGCGCGATGCGCCCGTCGGAGTCGAAGTGCAGCGCCCAGCCGTAGGTCTTGGCCAGCGGGGAGGTGCGCAGGCACGGTTGGCCCGTGGAGAAGAACCGTTCGCGTTCGGCTGCGCGGTCGACCTCGGCTATATCCTTGCGCTGGCAGTACACGTCGAAGATCAGGTCATCGCTCGTCCACCTGTAGTCCTCGCCCGAGAGTCGTTCGTACTGCAGCTCGGCCACCGACCCCTTCCCGGAGGGCGGGGCGGTCGCCGCCACGGCCCTGGTGTCCGGGGCGGGCAGGATCAGGGTGTCGGTGTAGTGGGTGGTGTGCATTGTGCGCCTCTGTTCCTGTAGCGGTTCTGGGTGTCCGGTCGTCCCGGCGGTGAGGTGATGGTCTCCGGTAACCTGATTGTCGTCGTACGCCCCGTACGGCGGCAGGAGGATGAATCATGACGAGTCCGCAGAACCCTGACCGTGTCGGCGAGCATTCCGAGGAGCCCGCGGACAAGGCCCGGTATGACCACGACGACGCGGTCGCCGACGAGTGGGGTGACGAGTCCTTCCCGGCCAGTGATCCCCCCGGCGCGCTCTGAGTCAGCGCAGGATCTCGAACTGTTCGGACACCGCCCGCAGTGCACTCGCGCTGCGGGCGAACTGTTCGCGTTCGGTGGTGTCGAGCTCCAGCTCCACCACCCGCTGGACGCCGGTCCGCCCGATCACCGCGGGCACCCCGATGAAGATCCCGTCCTGGTCGTACTCGCCCCGCAGCAGGGTGGAGACCGGTAGCGAGACCTGCTCGTTGCGCAGCACCGCCCGGGTGATGCGGGCCAGCCCCATCCCGATGCCGTAGCTGGTGGACCCCTTCGAGTCGATGATCCGGTAGGCGGCGTCCCGGGTCTCGTCGAAGATCTGCGTCAGACGTTCCCGCTTGGCCGGGTCGCCCGCCAGGTCGCGGCGCAGCGGCACCCCGGAGACGTTGGCGGAGGAGAAGACCGGCAGCTCGGTGTCGCCGTGTTCCCCGATGATCGAGGCGTGCACGCTCATCGGTGCCACGTCGTAGTACTGGCCCAGCATGAACCGGAAGCGCGCCGAGTCGAGGATCGTGCCGGAGCCGATGACCTGCGCGGCGGGGAGCCCGGAGTAGCGCCACGACGCCTGGGTGAGGATGTCGACGGGATTGGTGGCCACCAGCAGGATGCCGTCGAACCCGGTCGCCATGACGTCACCGACGATGTTCTCGAACAGCGTCATGTTCTTGCCCACGAGGTCGATGCGGGTCTCGCCGGGTTTCTGGGCTGCGCCGGCGCAGATGACCACCATGGTGGCGTCGGTGCAGTCGGCATAGGTGCCCTCGGTGACGAGGGTGGGGGAGGGCGCCCACACGACCCCGTGGTTGAGGTCCATGACCTCTCCGAGGAGTTTGTCGTGGTCGATGTCGATGATGGTCAGATGGTCGGCCAGCCCCTGGTTGACGAGCGCGTAGGCGTAGGCGATACCCACGTCCCCGGCGCCGATGAGCACGATGCGATTCCCGACGGAGGCCTTCATGCCCGCAAGGGTAGAGGCGTGGGGTCGCCGCCCGGAGGGTATCGGAGGAACGTCGGTGGGCCCTGCCGTCCGGCTCGGCCCCGCTATCCGGCGGCGTCCAGTACGGCGCGGTGACGACGCTCGATGGTGATCCGGTCGTCGGCGTTGCGGGTGGCTTCGAGGGCGTCGTCACGGAGCTTCGTGGCGTGGTGGGTGAGGACCGCACGACGGTCGGGGTCATCGAGGACCTGCGTCGCGACGGCGAGGACGTCGAGAATCCTGATGCTGACCGCTGGCGCACCCGCACCGTACTGCCGCATCTGGTCGAACATCGTGGCGACGAGGCCGGCGAAGTCGGAGGTCGCCACGACGAGGCGGACCTCCCCGTCCCTGGCGTGCACCCCGGTCGGCCATTCCCTGTCCTCGAGGGTGCACAGGGCGTCCCCGAAGCGGTCCACGACGTCGACGGCGGTGAACGGGTCGTTGGTCCCGGGGCTCAGGGCACGCGTGCCCACCTCGGCGAGTAGACGGACGGCGTGCTCGACATCCTGGTCGCGGGTACGGGATTCACCGACCGTGAGGGCGGGCATGATGCCCTCGGGCAGGGTGGGGACGGCCTCGGCCACGGGGGAGTTCGGATAGAGATAGTCCCCGGGTCGCACGAGGAGCCGGATCGTCGTCCCGGTCTCGACGGCGAGTTCGACGAGCCGCCCGTGGTCGACGAGCTGCAGGTAGCCGCCCTTCTCCACGAGGAGAGTCTCCGCGTCCGCCCAGAACTCCTCCTCTGGTGGGGGCAGCACATCGCGGTCCGGATCCGTCAGTTCGGTGGCGGTGAGCAGGGAGGAACGTAGATCCGTGGTGAGGAGGTTCACGACGCGGGTGGTGTTGATCGACCCGGTGACGTGGCCGATGAAGTACACGAGTGCGCTGATGCACCCGAGCGCCAGGATGAGGGCGAGGGTGACGTTGTACTGGGGGACGAACGGGGTCCCCTCGTCGCCACCGGTGACCGTGCGGAGGCTGTAGAGGCTGAAGGCGAAGGTGGAGATGAAGACGCCCAGTGTGATCTGGTTGCCGCGGTCCTCGGTGAAGTTCTGGAGCAGGCGCGGCCCCATGGTGCCGGCGGCGTAGGAGAGGGCGGCGATGGTGATGGAGAAGACGGTGCCGCCGACGCCGATCGAGCTGCTCGCCACGGCGGCGAGGATGCTCCGGGAGCCCTCCACGCCGCCGCCGTAGATCCAGGAGGCCGCCTCGTCACTCGTGCCCGGGTTGGTGGACAACCACGCCCCCAGGTGGGCGAGGCCCAACGCGACGAGGGTCATCACGGCGGGGAGAAACCAGAAGCGCCGGCTGATCTGTCGGAGTCGGAAGCGTAGTCCGGCCATGGCTGTCCTCTCTGTGGTGGACACAGCGTAGCCGGTGGGTCCGACGGTGAAGCGCGTTCCGGCCTGTCGAACAGGTGTTCTTGCGCGATGTCGTACCCGTGGTGTTCACTGATCGCGTACTCGAAAAGCCATTCGATCAATGGTCTGTCCGGCGTGTCGGACCCGGTGGGAGGTGGGGATGATGGTAGTGGCGACGTCACCTGTCGACCTGTCCGGCCTCGGCCGGGAGGAGCGTGTCACGGAGCTGCGTCGCCGCCTGGCCGCGATGCCCGGCGGCGGTGCACCCGCCGCGGTTCGCGCCCAGGCCCCGGCAGGGCCGGCTTCGGTCGTCTCTGCGCCCTCTGCTCCGGCTGCCCCGGCTGCCCCCGTTGCCCCCGTTGCCCCCGCGGAAGCGGCGGAGATCGTGGTTCCCGGAGTCGCGGTTCCGGGGTCGGTGGCGCCCCTGTTGCCGGGTGGGGTGCTGCCCGCGGGCCGCGTCACGGCGGTGTCCGGCAGCGCCACCCTACGGGTGGGGTTGCTCGCCGCGGCCACGGCCGCCGGTGCCAGGTGTGCGGTGGTCGGATGGCCGGAGCTCGGCGTGGCCGCGGTGGCCGAGCAGGGAGGTCGACTGGACTGTCTGGCGCTGGTCCCGGATCCCGGCCCGGATCCCGCAGCGGTGGTGTCCGTCCTGCTCGACGGGCTGGACCTGGTCTTGCTGGGGCCTGGTGTGGCCCCGGTCGCCCCGTCCCGTGCGCGGGTGCTGGCGGGGCGGGTCCGAGCCGCTGGCGCGGTGTTGCTCGTGGGCGCCGGGTGGCCCGGGGCGGAGCTGACACTGGCGGGGCGGCACTGCCGCTACGGCGGACTGGGTGTGGGCGCGGGTCGGCTGGCCTCGGTCTCCACGGTGGTGCGCTGTTCCGGCCGGGCGGCACCCGCCCGGACCGCGGAATGGGTGGCGGCGGGATGAGCGCCCGGGTCATGGCGGTGTGGTGCCCGGACTGGCCGACGGTCGCGGCGGCACGGGCCGAGGGGCACGGGCTGCATCTTCCGTTGGCGGTCGTCGGGCCCCGGGGGGTGCTCGCGTGCAACGCCGTCGCCCGCGCGGTGGGGGTGCGTCGTGGTCTGCGCCGGCGTGAGGCGCAGTTCCGCTGTCCCGAACTCGTGGTGGTCGCGGCCGACCCGGCCCGGGACGCCGCGTGGTTCGAGCCCGTGGTGCAGGCGCTCGATGCCGTCGTCCCGGGTATCGAGGTGCTGCGCCCCGGACTGTTCGTGTTCTCCGCAGCGGGTGCCCTGCGCTTCCACGGTGGGGTCGAACAGGTCGTCACCCGCGTCGTCGACGCGGTGGCGGCCGCCGGCGCGGAGTGTCAGGTGGGCCTCGCGGACGAATTGCCCACGGCCGTGCTCGGGGCCCGCGGTTCGGCACTGCTGGAACCAGGTGGGGACGCTGACTACCTGGCCGGATTGCCTGTGGACGCACTCGTGGTGGAACCCGCGTTGGGGGACCCCGAGGTGCTGTCCGAGTTGGTCGGGTTGCTGCACTGCCTCGGCGTGCGGACGCTCGGCGACTTCGCCGCGCTACCGCCGCGTGATGTGGCCACCCGCTTCGGGGAGGGGGGTGCGGTGGCGCACCGTATCGCCCGCGCCGTCCCGTGGCGTCCGCCCTCGGTGTCCGCGGTGCCCACGGGGTCGGCGGTCGAGCACCGGTGCGACCCGCCACTGGAGCGTGTCGACGAGGCCGCGTTCCTCGGCCGGCGGCTGGCGGGGGAGTTGCACGCCGTGCTCGCCGCGTCCGGCGTCTCGTGCCTGCGTCTGTCCATCACCGCCCGGGTGGAGGGCGGTACGGAGGTCAACCGGGTGTGGCGGTGCTCATCGCCCCTCACCCCGGAGGGCACCGCCGATCGGCTCCGCTGGCAACTCGAGGGTTGGCTCACCGGGACCGCGATCGCCGGTGGGGCCGGGGGCGCGGTCACCGCCCTCGTCCTGGAACCGGTGGAGGTGGTCCCCGCCGGCCGCGTACAGGAGGGGCTCTGGGGCGAGGCCGGGCTCGCGGAGGCCCGCGTCCACCGCGCACTGGTGCGGGTCCAGGGTCTGCTCGGGCCCGAGGCGGTCCGTGTGCCCGTGGAAGTGGGTGGCCGCGGGCCGGCCGAGCGGGTGCGGTCACTGCCGTACGGTGACGCCCCGGCCGAGCCCGCCGCTCAGGGGCCGTGGCCGGGGGCGCTGCCCGCCCCCTCGCCGTCGGTGGTGTGGCCGGGGCCGGGCTACCGGTTGGAGATCCGCGAGAGCGGCGACCCGGGAGCCGCCGTCGCGGCGCGGGTGGCCCTCGTCAGGGGAGTCGTGCTGCGCAGTGCAGCCGGAGATGTCGTGGGGGTGACCCCGCGGGGTCTGCTCAGCGGCAGGCCTGCCGCGGTCGAGGTGGGCGGTCGCCGTTGCGCGCTGCTCGGCTGGTCACGGCCGTGGCCGATCGACGAGGCCTGGTGGGAGCCGACGCCCGACGGCGAGCCTCGCCGCCCTCGGGCCCGCATGCAGGTCGTCCCCGAGCGTGCGGCGGCATTGCTGCTCTGCGGCGTGCTCGGGGACGAACAGGGGAACTGGATCGTGGAAGGAGTCTACGAATGAGCCGTTCGCGGATGAGGCGCCCCCGGCGCGGCTCAGCGCTCGATGTCGACCACCAGGCGGGTCGGGTTCTGCAGCAGGAAGGCGGAGAATGCCCGGTCCGAGCCCTCGAGGCCGATCACGGACTGCGCCTGCCCCTCGAACTGTCCCGTGAACGCCACGCCCGCCACCCCGGTCGCGTCGTCGCCGGCCACGGTGCCCACGGGGACCTCCTCCATGCCGGTCTGGGTGGGCAGGACCTGGCCGCCGATCGTCACCTGCAGGAAGGAGTCGCCCGGCACTTCCACCGGAAAGCCGCTGCCCTGCTGGGCCGGGCTGTCCACATAGTCCACGGAATAGCTCGGGGTCCCGCGGCCGTCGAGTTCGAAGACCACACGGTCCTTGCCCTGGAAATTGCCCATGCGGATCTCGGATACCACCAGTTCTGCGCGTCCGGCGGCAGCGTCCGCCTCCTCGCGCTTGGGGGCGGAGTCCGTCGGGCCGGCGGTGGGGTCGGCGGCCTCGGTCTCCTCCGGCGCCAGAGCCTGCGCCAGGGCGGCCGGGGAGGATCCCGCAGTGGTCGTCTGGCTGGTGGCGGGGGCGTCGGTCGAGGTGTCGGCCCCGCAGCCCGCCATGGCCAGGGACGCGGCGGCGGTCAGGGCGGCGGCCGCTGCGAGGCGGCGATGTCGGGTACGCATGGCCCCAGCTTAAGTCCCTCTCATCACTTTTGTCCCACGAGGTGGCTACAGTTACACCACGTCGCGCGGTGGGGCACCATGGGGGCGTGTCAGTCATCGATCCCACCCCACTCACTGCCTGGTGTTCCCTCCAGTCGGCCGATGAGCCGCCCGCCGGTACCGCGGCCCACGAGGAATCGTGGGTCCTGTTGGAGGTTCCCGCGCGCTGGGGACGCGATATCTTCGACGGCGAAGCCCTGGGCGAGGAGCTGTCCGAGCGACTCAAGGAACATGTCTCGGCCTGCGGATCCCGGATGCTCTTCATCCGGCGCCCGGGCCGCGAGGGCCAACGCATCGACCGTCACCGTTTCTACCTGTGCGACACCAGGCCCGGCCGGCGGAGTATCCGGGTCGGCCGTGTCGACCGTCCCGCGGACATGCTCGACCTGGACCTCTCGCCCGGTGGGCACGTGGCGGGTACCCGCGAGATCTCGGCCCCGGTGCCGCTGGTGTGCACCCACGCCAAGCGTGACCAGTGCTGTGCGGTCCGGGGGCGTCCGGTCGTGGCCGAACTGGATGAGCTGGTCGGAGCCCGCCTGTCCGCGCTCGATCCGGACGCCGCGGTGTGGGAGTGCTCCCACACCGGCGGGCACCGCTTCGCCCCGGTCCTGCTGCTCCCCGGCACCGGCTACACCTACGGACCCGCGGAGGCGGATCTCGCGGCCCGCATCGTCGAGGCCGAACTGGACGGTCGGGTCGTCACCGAGCACCTGCGGGGTCGCAGCACGTGGGCGCCGGCCGGGCAGGTGGCAGAGGTCGCCGTCCGGGAGTCCGGCGTGGAGGCGGGGATCGACGATCTCATCGTCGACGTCGACCCGGATGACCCGCTCGTGGTCGTCGTCCGGCACACCGACGGACGCGCCTGGCGGGTCGAGGCAGGGAAGCGACCGCCCCCGCCACGCCAGCAGAGTTGCCGCAAGCCCGCCGGCGAGGCCTCGGCGTGGGTCGTGGAGTCCCTCACCCTGCTCTGAATCGACCCACCGACACCGGGCGGGTGAGCACCGGTGAACTGGTACCACGGACCCAGGACGTGGTCGGAACTCGAACGGGTGCTCTCCGGACGACCGGGCCCGCGAGGGGCCGAGAACCCGCACCCCGGCGACGGCAGCGACGCCCCCGCCTGGTCACGCAAGCGTGGTGGGTACACGGCCCCTCCGCGGGCCCGCGCCCGGGGGCGAGTGCCGTACGCGGAGCTGCACGCCCACACCGCGTTCAGCTTCCTCGACGGGGCCTCCTCTCCCGAGGCCATGGCCGAGGCGGCGGCGGAACTGGGGCTCACGGCGCTCGCGATCACCGACCACGACGGGTTGTACGGGGTCGTGCGCTTCGCCGAGGCCGCCTCCGAGCTGGGACTGGCCACGGTGTTCGGGGCGGAACTCTCGCTACCGGGCGGCGAGCACCTGCTGGTCCTGGCCAGGGGTGAGGAGGGCTACCGGCGGTTGTCGCGCTCGATCGCCCACGCCCACCTGCGGGGTGGGGCAAAGGGCGAACCGCGGTACGAGATGACCGAGCTCGCGGAGGCGGCCGGCGGTCACTGGTATGTGCTCACCGGCTGTCGTCGAGGCCGGGTCCGTCGGTCCCTGGAGCGCGGCGGGACGGGGGCGTCCGACTTCGACATCCCCGCTGCCGGTGCGGCCCTGGACCAGCTCGTCGAGCTGTTCGGTCAGGACAGGGTGGTCGTGGAGCTGACCTGTCACGGGGTTCCCGAGGACACGGAACGATGCGACGCGTTGGCGGGTCTCGCCGCGCAGGCGGGCCTGCCCGTCGTCGCGACCACCGCTGCCCACTGCGCCGGGCCGGAGGACGCGCGACTGGCCTCGGTCATGGCGGCGCTCGGTGCGCGCGACGCACTGGAGACCCACGCAGCGCACCTGCCCGCCGCGGGCGGGGCGCACCTGCGCTCGGGCGAGGAGATGACGGAACTGTTCGACCGCTGGCCCGATGCCGTGGCCGGGGCGGACAGGCTGGGCCGGGAGTGCGCGTTCGACCTCCGGCTCATCGCCCCGCAGCTACCTCCGTTCGACGTCCCCGAGGGTTACACCGAGGACACGATGCTCGCCGAGCTCGCCTACGCCGGCGCCGCCCGTCGCTACGGGACACGCGAAGAGGCCCCGGAGGCGTATGCGCAGATCGACCGCGAACTACAGGTGATCGCCGAACTGGGCTTTCCCGGGTACTTCCTCGTCGTCCACGACATCGTCGAGTTCTGCCACCGCGAGGGCATCCTCTGCCAGGGCCGCGGCTCGGCCGCCAACTCGGCGGTCTGCTACTCGCTGGGGATCACCAACGTCGACCCGGTGGGCGCCCAGCTGTTGTTCGAGCGGTTCCTGGCGCCGGAGCGAGACGGTCCGCCGGACATCGACGTGGACATCGAGTCGGGCCGTCGGGAGGAGGCCATCCAGTACGTCTACTCCCGGTACGGCCGGAACCACGCCGCCCAGGTCGCCAACGTCATCACCTACCGCGGACGATCGGCCGTGCGGGACGTGGCCCGGGCCCTGGGCTACTCCCCGGGGCAACAGGACGCGTGGTCGAAGAGCGTCGACCGGTGGTCGGGGTTGAAGAACCACGAGAGGGAGGCCACCGAGCACACCGTCCCGCCCGATGTGCTCGCGCTGGCACGGCGGCTCGTCGGACTGCCCCGCCACCTGGGGATCCACTCGGGAGGCATGGTGATCTGCGACCGCCCGGTGGCGGACGTGGTACCCGTCGAGTGGGCACGCATGCCGGGACGGACGGTCCTGCAGTGGGACAAGGACGACTGCGCGGCGGTCGGGCTGGTCAAGTTCGACATGCTGGGCCTGGGCATGCTCACCGCACTGCATCACGCCATCGACCTCGCGGCGGAACACAAGGATCTCGACGTGGACCTGGCCCGGTTGGACCTCGCGGACCCGAAGGTCTACGAGATGCTGTGCCTGGGCGACTCGGTGGGTGTGTTCCAGGTGGAGTCCCGCGCACAGATGGCCACCCTGCCCCGGCTCCGACCGCGGACGTTCTACGACCTGGTGGTCGAGGTGGCGCTCATCCGTCCCGGCCCCATCCAGGGCGGGTCCGTGCACCCCTACATCCGTCGCCGCAACGGCCGGGAGAAGGTGGTGTTCGACCACCCCGCGCTGGAGGAGGTGCTGGGACGCACGCTGGGGATCCCGCTGTTCCAGGAGCAGCTCATGCAGATCGCCACCGTCATCGCGGGCTTCACCGGAGCGGAAGCCGACCAGTTGCGCCGCGCGATGGGGTCCAAGCGGTCACCCGAACGGATGGCCCGACTGAAGGAACGGTTCTTCGACGGGATGCGCGACCTGCACGGGATCGGCACCAGCCCGCCCGGGACCCCGGTCACCGGGCCGGAGGTGGGGGAGCGGATCTGGGAGAAGATGTGCGCCTTCGCCAACTACGGCTTCCCCGAGAGCCACTCCCAGTCCTTCGCCGCCATCGTCTACTACTCCGCATGGTTCAAGTGCCACCACCCGGCGATCTTCTGCGCGGCGCTGCTGCGCAGCCAGCCCATGGGCTTCTACTCGCCGCAGTCGCTCGTCGCCGACGCCCGCCGGCACGGTGTCACCGTGCACCGCCCGTGCGTCAACCGCTCACTCGGTGGGGCCACCTGCGAGAACGATGGTGCCGAGGTGCGCCTCGGACTGGAGTCGGTCCGGGCGATCGGTGAGGACCTGGCCACCGCGATCGCCGATGAACGCGACACCCACGGCCCGTACACCTCCGCCGCCGACGTCGCCGGCCGCACCGGCCTGTCCGTCCGGCAGATGGAGGCACTCGCCACCGCCGGGGCGCTCGACTCGCTCGGCACCGGGGGCCGTCGGTCCGCCCTGTGGTCGGCGGCCACCGCGGCCCGCGAGAAGCCCGGCATGCTGCCCGGGCTCAGCCAGGTCGACGCCCCGGCCCTGCCCGGCATGAGCGTCCTCGAACTCACCTCCGCCGACCTGTCGGCCACCGGGATCAGCCCCGAGGAATACCCGACCGTCCACGCCCGGCCGTGGCTCGACTCCCGCGGCGTATGCACCACCGCCGGGCTCGCCCACGTCCCCGACGGCAGCCGCGTCGAGGTCGCCGGAGCCGTCACCCACCGGCAGCGCCCCGCCACAGCGGAGGGCGTGACCTTCCTCAGCCTCGAGGACGAGACGGGCATGACCAACATCGTGTGCTCGGTCGGCCTGTGGGCGCGATACCGGCCGATCGTCTCCGCGTCCCCGGCGCTCATCGTCCGCGGCACCGTGGAGAACCGCTCCGGCGCGGTCAGCGTGGTGGCGGACAAGATCGAACGCCTGCACCTGGGCATGGCGATCGGCCGCAGCCGGGACTTCCGATGACCGCCCTACGATGTCCGCGCCCACAGCACGGCGCGGACGCTCGCGACCGCACAGAGCAGCCAGATGCCACACAGGGCGACCACGGTCACCAGGCTCGCGGCCGCCCAGCCGAGGTGATGGGCGCCCAGCGCGCAGGTGCCCAGCGGGTAGGCCATCGCCCACCAACCCGGATTGAACGGCATCCGGGCGAGGAAACCCCGGATGGTCGACACCACCGCGAACGCCCCCAGGCCGGCACCGGCGATCAGGACGACAGCGCCGTACAGTCGGGCGATCCCCGCCTGACCCGGCCCGGCCAGCACCTGCGCGGCGGCCGCCGACTGGCCGACGATGCCCAGCGGGATCCAGGTGGAGGGCGACAACGCCACCGGAACGGGGGTGCGGAACCACGCGTGGTGATAGGCCATCGTGATGACGGCGCCGCCCAACCCGAGGGCCGCGATGAAGCCGAAGGTGCACACCGCCACCACCGCCGTGCGCACGGTGGGGGAGTCGATCTGCCCGGCCAGGACACCGCCGGTGGTCGCCGAGACCATCGGCGGCACCATCGGCAGCGCCCACGTGGGCAGCGGATGGGCGGGACGGGTGGTGAACAGCCAGACGGCGAACCCCGTCGCGGTGGCCAGGCCCAGGACGGTGCCCGCCCCCCACAGCGCCGCGTCCACGCCGAACGCGACCGTGGACAGGGACGGGGCACGCGCGTCGACCACGACGAAGCTCGCCGACCCCACCGCCAACAGACCCATCGAGACCATGCCCCACAACGGCAGCATCGCCGCGTCCCGCACCGACCGGGTCCAGACGTCAGGGTCCCGGACGATCGACCGCGCGAACCCGGCGCCCAGACCGACCAGCAGCAGCCAGCCCAGGGCCAGCATGACGAGCGCGAGCGGCCCGAAGCCGGGCACGCGCTCGGCGTGGATCTGCAGGAGGGCGGAGAGGCCGCCCGTCCCCATGACGGCCCCGAACCAGGCAGGTCCGGGGCCGGGTACGGCGGGCGCCCCGGGGCCGGGTCCTGTCGCTGGGGCCGAAGTCACCAGGACACTATGCCGGGGCCTCGTCGTCGTCGGATCCCCGGCCCCTCACGGCGCCCGGAAGGGGCTCGGGCGCCACAGAGGGCTCAGACGTAGCGGAAGTCCTCGCCGCGCGCCCACTGCACCAACCGGTCGGCGGTGTCCCGGCGCGACGGGGGGTGGTAGCCGAACACCTGGACGGCCTCGAAGGCGTACGCGAGCTCCGGGTCCTGCATGTACGCGAAGCCCCCTACTGCCTCGCGGACCAGGGACTGCACCCGGACCAGGGCGTCGCGCATCGACCACCGGACCAGCGCGAGTCGCGCGGAGACGTCGCCGCCGCGGGCGCCCTCGTCGAACTCGCGGGCCACGGCGTGCAGGGCTGTCCGCATGGTCTCGACCTCGGCGAGCGCGGAGGAGAACACCTTGGGGTCGAGCCGGTGCCGGTCGGCCAGCCGCTCGACCAGTCGCGTCGCCACCCCGAGGTAGCAGCCGCTGATCAGCAGCCCGAACCACAGGTAGCCGGTCATCTCGTGGACGTCGTCGGGGTCGTTCTCGGAGGTGAGAAAGACCATGTCGGCGCCGACCCGGACGTCGTCGAGGACCAGGGCGTCGCTCTCGGCCGCCGCGAGGACGGGGCTGTTCCAGAACGGCTCCCGACGCAGACCCTCGGCCCCGTCGAAGACCAGGACGACGGCCCGCTCCGAGTCGTCCACCAGGGCGCTCGCCACCAGGAGGGTCATGGACCGGGCGAGGCTGCAGGGGGCCTTGCGGCCGGAGAGCAGGTAGCCGTCGCCGTCGCGGCGAGCGGTCATGGTCGGGCGGAACACAGAGCCCCCGGGGGAGCCCTCGGAGAAGCCGGAGGCCATCACAGTGCCGTCCTCGACCAGCGCCTTGATGAGGTCGCGCTCGTCCTGGGAGGCGTCCTCGGCCGCCTCGAACAGGGTCGCGCACGACAAGTGGTGCATCGTGGTGGCGGCGGCCAGCGAGGGGGCGACGGCCCCGATCGCGGTCTGGAAGCGCACAGCGTCCACCGCGCTCGCCCCCGCGCCCCCCAGAGAGGTGGGGACGATGAGTCCGGTCCCGCCGGTGGCGGACCAGTCGGACACGGCGGTGCTCGCGGAGCTCTCGTTGGCGAGGAGCCCGTTCTGGTACAAGCGCTCACGCAGCCGGGGGGCGTAGTGGTCGAGGGTCTGGTTCTCGGTGGTGAGGAGCATGGGGCCCTTTCGGTGAGGGGTCGGCGGAGGGGGTCAGCGGGCAGGGATGGCGGGCAGAGTCGGCGGGGGCGGTTCAGCCGGCGAGCATGAGGCGGGCGGCCTCGGTGCAGTCGTACCGCGGCTGCCACCCGGTGGCGTCCCGGAGTCGGCGCGAGGTGGTGACCGGTTCCCCGCGGGTCACCCAGTGGGAGGAGTAGGGGAGAAGGCGCAGTCGGAAGCCGAGGTCGGCCAGGAGTCGGGCGGGACCGAGCGGCACGGGGACGCAGATCGAGCGGTTCATCCGGCACAGGTCGGCGACGGTCACCGCGCCCTCGGGGCCGAGGTTGAACTCGCCGTCGACCCGACCTTCGACCCCGGCCAGGACCACCCGCAGGTAGGCGTCGACGAGGTCGTCCTGGTGCAGGAACTGGAAGTAGGACCGCCCGGGGCTCGGGTAGAGGACGACGCGCGAGCGCATGGTCTCCAGCCCGGAGTTGGCCATGTCCGGCCCCACCACGTAGGTGGGGCGCAGGACCGCCACCGCCATCCGGCCGCCGGATTCCCGTCGCCACCGGCGCACATCCTCCTCCATGAGCGCCTTGTGGTGGAAGTAGTAGTGCTCCTCGCCGGCGCCGATGGCGGCCATCTCGTCGATGACCTCGGCGCCGCCGCGGGGGCCGTAGGCGTTGATGCTCGAGGTCATCACGCACACCCGGGCGCCGGCGGCGTCGGCCGCGAGGAGCACCCGCCGCGACCCGTCGACGTTGACGATGCGCGCCGAGTCCTTGTCGCGCGGCTCCTCGACCATGAAGGCGCAGTGGATCACCGCGTCGGCGCCGGCGAAGACCTCGTCGAGGTCGTCGGTGGCGAGGTCGATCTGATGCTGTTCGATCTTCGGGTCCAGGACCCGTAGCGGCGACCGGGCCAGTGCGACCACGCGCTCGACGTGGTCGCGGCCGACCAGTCCGCGCAGGAGAGCTGTGCCGACGTCGCCGGACGCCCCGGTGAGGACCACCCTCACGACGCCGCGTCCAGGCGGGTGGCGGCGAGGGCGTGGGCGATGGACACCGCCGCCCCGACCAGCTGTTCCTCGGTGTGGTCCGCGGTCACGCACAGGCGCAGGATCGCGCCGGCCGCCGGGACGGCCGGGTGGACCGCGACACCCGTGTACACGCCGGCCTCGAGCAGCAGGTTCCACGTGTGGACGGCGCGGAGGTCGTCCCCGACGGGGACGGGCACGATGGGCGACCAGGAGTCGTCGGGCAGCCCGGAGTCGCACTCGATCCCCTTCCCGCGCAGTTCGGTGCGCAGGAGGATTGAGTTCCGGCGGACCGCGTCGGTGCGCCGGGCGCCCTCGTCGGTGCGCATCAGCCGGATCGAGGCGAGGGAGGACGCGGTCGCGGCGGGCACCGAGGAGGTGCTGAAGATCATTGGCCGTGCGGTGACCCTGAGTCCGGTCACCAGCTCGGCGCTGCCGGTGATGAACCCGCCGCAGGAGGCCGAGGACTTGGAGAACGACGCCATGGTCACGTCCACGGCGTCGACGGTCCCGGTCTCGTCGACCCGCCCCCGCCGGGTCGGTCCGTAGAGGCCCATCGCGTGGGCCTCGTCGACCATGAGCGCGGCCCCGAACTCGCGGGCCAGGTCGGCGACCCCGGTCAGGGGCGCGAGGCTGCCCTCCATCGAGTAGAGAGAGTCGACGACGACGAGGATCTGGTCCGGCGACTCACCGCGGGCCGCTACCAGGGCTTCCTCGAGCGCACTCAGGTCGTTGTGGCGGAACGGGTGGACGGAGGTCCGCGCCATGCGGAGCCCGTCCCGGAGCGAGGCGTTGTGCGAACTCGTCGATGACGACCGCGTCCCGCCCGCCGACCAGGGCCGCCAGGGTGCCGAGATTGGTCTGGTACCCGGTCGAGAAGCACAGCGCGTCCTCGGTGCCGAACCAGTCGGCGATCTCCGCCTCCAGCTCCTCGTGCAGCGACATCGTGCCGTTCAGCAGCCGGCTCCCGGTGCTGGCCGACCCGAACCGGCGGACCGCCTCCGTGGTGGCCTCGATGACCTGGGGGTGGTTGGCCAGGCCGAGGTAGTTGTTGGAGCCGAGCATGATCCGGTCGACGCCCTGGACGTTGCTCGTGGCACCGGAGCTGGAGTGCATTGTCCGGTAGTAGGGGCTCTGGCCGGCGTCCTGGAGGGACGAGAACAGCCGGACCCGGTCGTCAGCGGCGAGGCGGTCGATGAGGGGATGGTTCACGGGTGGTCCTTCCGGTGGGCTACCCCGGGTATTCGTGTCGTGGGTGCGGTCGGATGGGTCCGACGTCGACCTTTCCTGAACGCGCCGATGTCCGGGTCGGCCATCCGCGCACGGGCGGGCGACGAATGAGTGGGGCACACCGACCGCAGGGAGACCTATGAGCCATAGAAGCGACGTCCGGACGCGGCGGCGGGCGCACCGATGGCGGTCGGTCCTGGCGAGAGGGTGGCCGCTCGCCGCGGCCCTGGTCCTCGCGGTGCTCGGGGCGCTCTCCGCCGGGGGAGTGGAGGAAGCGCTGACTCCCGGGGGGTTCCGCGCCGATTCCACACCGTCCGCCGTCGCCGAGAGTCGGCTCAACGCGGAGCTGGGGGTGGGCACCCCCGACCTGATCGTCCTGGTCTCGGGCTCGGAGCCCGCCGCGGTCGCCCGAGACAGCGAGGCGGTCGCGTCCTTCCTCACCGGCGCCGGGGGAGTGGGCGGCGTGGCCGTCTCGCCGGCGCCGGGGGACGGGCCCACGGTGGTGACCGCGGTGCTGTCCGGCGACGAGTCCGAGTCGAGGCGCACCCTGGACACGGTCCGCGAGACCCTGCCCCCGCCCGGAGAGGGTGTCGAGAGGCAGCTGACGGGCCGGGCCGAGGTGCTCCGCGAGGACGACCTACTCGGGCGAGAGGATCTGGCCCGCGCCGAACTCATCGCCGTCCCCGTCACCCTCGTCCTGCTGGTGCTGTTCTTCGGATCCGTGGTGGCCGCCGCGGTCCCGGTCGCGATCGGCGTGCTCGCCATGCTCTCGACCTTTGTCGTCCTGTCCGGACTGGTCCACCTGATCGACGTCTCCGTCTTCGCCCTCAACCTGGTGATCGGTCTCGCACTGGGGCTGGCGATCGACTACAGCCTCCTCGTGGTGACCCGGTTCCGCGAGGAGTTGGCGGCCGGGGCGGACCCGCCCGAGGCAGTCGACCGCACGATGAGGCGCTGCCGAAGGACCATCGTCGTCTCGGCGGTGACGGTCGGATTGTGTCTGGCCGCGCTCACGGCGGTCGACATGCCCTTCCTGAGGTCCATGGCGATCACCGGTGTCGCTGTGGTCGCGCTCGTCGCCACCCTCACCCTGGTGGTGCTGCCCCCGGTCCTGCGGGTCCTCGGTCGGAGGATCGACGCGTGGTCCGTGCGGCGGGTCGACCCGACCCGGCCAGGGCGCTCGGTCACCGCACTGCTCGGGGTGTCGCGTCGGCACCCGGTCGCGGTGGCGCTGGGAGTGTCGGCACTGTTGTTGATCCTGTTGACGCCCGCCTTCGGCCTCCGGCTGGGCACTCTCGACGACAGGGTCCTGCCGCCGGATGCCCCGTCCAGGGTGGCGGCCGAGCGTCTGCGTGACGAGCGTCCGGACCTCGGGTCCGATCCCCTGATCATCCTGGCGGACCGGGTCGACCCCGGCGCGTTGGCGGAGCGGGTGTCGCGCATCGACGGAGTGACGGCGGCACGGGGCCCTGACGGCAGGGTGTCCGACGGGCTGGCGGTGGGGCCCGGGGAACCCGCCCTGAGACAGCGCGCCGTGGCCGCGGTGGAGGTGGTGACGGACCCGGGGCTCTCGCAGCCGGAGCAACAGGACCTCGCCGAGCGGGTCCGCGACTCGGTGGCCCCCGCCCCGGTGGCGGGAACCTACTCCGACGATGTCGACACCCGGCAGGCGGTCACCGACCGTGCGGTTCCGGTCGCCCTGCTCGTCATGGCGGTGGTCCTGCCCCTGGTCTTCCTGCTGACCGGTGGCGTGGTGGTCACCCTCAAGACGCTGCTCATGGCGGCGCTGAGCCTCACCGCGACGTTCGGTGTGATGGTCCTGGTCTTTCAGGAGGGGCACCTCGCCGACCTGGTGGGGGTCACGGCCACCGGGGTGGTGGATTCCTCCTCGCCCCTGCTCATGGCGTGCCTGGCCTTTGGCCTGTCGATGGACTACCAGTTGTTCCTGCTCTCGCGAGTCCGTGAGGAGTACGACCGCCACGGAGACACCACCCGGGCCGTGGTCGACGGTGTCGGGCGGACCGCCCCTGTGGTGGGTGCCGCGGCGGTGCTCGTCGCCGTGGTGTTCCTGGCCATCGGAACATCGGGGATCAGCGTGGTCCGGATGCTCGGGTTCGGGATGGCGCTCGCCGTGCTGGTGGACGCGTTCGTCATCAGACTGTTGCTCGTACCGAGCGCGATGCTCATCCTCGGGGACGCCAACTGGTGGGCGCCCCGGCCCCTCCGGGTGGTCTTCGACCGACTGCGGATCCGGGAGAGCTGATCGCGATACGCCCGCGGCAATACGGCCGTAGGTTCGGGGCATGTCGATCGACGCCCTCCGCAGCCGCCTCTCCGGCGCCACGATCCTCACCGACCCCGACGTCGTGCAGTCCTACCGCCAGGACTGGGCCCAGGCCCCCGACCCGGGGATGCCGCTGGCGGTGGTGCGGGCGCGGTCGACCGAGGACGTACAACAGGTGATGCGCTGGGCCGCCGAGTTCGACGTGCCGGTGGTCCCCCGCGGGGCCGGCTCGGGCCTGTCCGGCGGGGCCACGGCGGTGGAGGGCGGGATCGTGTTGACCAGCGAGCTCATGCGGGAGATCCACGTGGACCCCGTCACCCGCACCGCGACGGTCCAGCCCGGCCTGCTCAACGCGGAGGTCAAGCGGGCCGCCGCCGAGCACGGGCTCTGGTACCCGCCGGATCCGTCGTCGTACGAGATCTGCTCGATCGGCGGCAACGTCGCGACCAACGCCGGTGGGCTGTGTTGCGTCAAGTACGGCGTGACCACGGACTACGTGCTGGGGCTCACGGTGGTCCTGGCCGACGGCACCGCGGTCCGGCTGGGCGGCCCGCGGCTCAAGGACACCGCCGGGCTCAGCCTGACCAAGCTCTTCGTGGGCAGCGAGGGCACGCTGGGAATCGTCACCGAGATCATCGTCAGACTGCTCCCCGAGCAACCTCCCCGCTCAACCGTCGTGGGCGTGTTCCCCGACGTCGTGGCGTGCAGCGAGGCGGTCCTGGCCATCACCCGCCGGATCCGCCCCGCGATGCTCGAGTTCATGGACAACACCTCGATCCGGGCGGTGGAGGCGGACCTGCGGATGGGGCTGGACACCTCGGCCGGGGCGATGCTGCTGGCCCAGTCCGACCTGACCGGTCCCGACCGGGCGGCCGAGGCAGAGTTCATGGCCGAGGCGTTCCGCACCCACGGCGCCACCGAGGTGTTCGCCACCGACGACCCCGACGAGGGCGAGCAGTTCACCATCGCCCGCCGGGCCGCGTTCACGAGCCTGGGCAGGACCGGCACGCTGCTGTTGGAGGACGTGGGTGTCCCGCTGCCCGCGCTGCCTGCCCTGGTGGCGGGGATCGAGGAGATCTCCGCCCGGCGGGACGTGCCCATCGCGCTGGTCGCCCACGCCGGGGACGGCAACACCCACCCGATCATCGTGCTGGAAGACGACGACCCGGACCGGGCCGCCCGCGCCCAGCTCGCGTTCGGTGAGGTGATGGACCTGGCCATCGACCTGGACGGCACCATCACCGGCGAGCACGGGGTGGGCAGGCTGAAGAAGGACTGGCTGCCTGATCAACTCGGTGAGGACGTCATGGCGCTCACCCGCCGCATCAAGGACGCCCTGGACCCGCAGGGGCTCCTCAACCCGGGCGCGATGTTGTGAGGGGCGCGAGGCGGTGTGGTGAGCGGGCCGTGAGGTGTGCTCACCGCTGGTCGGGCCCGACCTCGTCGTCGTCGCCCGTCAGGACCCGGACCCGCACCGCCGCGGCGACCGGCGTGCCGACCGGCACCACCCGCCCGTCCAGGGACACGGTGATGATCCCCAGCTCGACCTGACGGGAGACCACCTCGACCGGTGAGTCGGGCCACAGGCCGATCTCGGCCAGGTGGCGCAACACGGTGTTGTCCCGGTCGGACACCCGCGTCACCACGCCGGCGGCGCCCTCGGGGACCCGGTCCAGGGGGATGTCGCCCAGCTTGTCGAGGTGGCCGTCCCGGGTGGGGATGGGGTCGCCGTGCGGGTCGCGCCGCGGGTGGTCGAGGAAGGCGTCGAGGGCGTCGACGAACCGGTCGGACACCACGTGCTCGAGCGCGTCGGCCTCCGCGTGCACCTCGTCCCACGGGTAGTCCAGGCACCGGGCGAGGAACGTCTCCAGGATCCGGTGCCGCCGGATCATCGCCACTGCGAAGTCCCGCCCGGTGTCGGTGAGCTCTACAGGTGCGTACGGGCGGTGCTCGGCCAGGCCCAGCGCGACGAGTCTACGGACGCCCTCTGTGACCGAGGAGGGAGACGCTCCGAGGCGCTCGGCCAACGCCCCGGAGGTCACGGGGTCGCCGCCGGCTCCCAGTGCGTGCGCGGCCATGAGGTAGGACTGGGTTGTCGGGGTGAGATCTGCGAGGTCTCGGGGGGGATCGACGGTCATGCGGGCATCATCCCTGATCGTCGTGACCGCGCGCTCGCCGCGGCCCGGGGGATCACCCCGCGACCGGGCGCGAACAACTGTGCTGCCGCGAAGATCACCGCCTGGGTGAGGACCACGACGGGACCGGGCGGGAGGTCGGCGTAGTAACCGACGTACAGGCCGACCACGCCACCGAGAAGTGCGACGACGACGGAGAGGATCATGGTCCCCCGCATGGTGTCGGCCAGCAATTGTGCGGTCGCGCCCGGGATGATGAGGGTCGCCACCACCAGGATCACACCGACCGACTGGACTCCCGCCACGGTAGCCGTGGCGAGGGTGGCCAGGAGGAGTGCGGTGAGCGCGCCGGTCCGCAGTCCCAGGGTGTGGGCGTGGAGGCGGTCGAACGCCACCATGATGAGGTCGCGACGGAATGCCAGCAGCACGATCACGGTGAACACCGACACCGCCAGCACCTGGTAGAGGTCGGAGTCACGGACTCCGAGCACGCTGCCGAACAGGATCGAGTGGAGATCACGCTGACTGGGGAAGCGGGCGATCAGGACCAGGCCGAGGGAGAACAGGGCCGTGAAGACGATGCCCATCGCGGCGTCCTCCCGGACCGTCCCGCTCCCGCGCACCGCTCCGATGAGCGTGACCGCCACCAGCGCCGCGATGAGCGCTCCGGCGGCGAACGGGATGCCCGTCATGCCGGCGATCACCACACCCGGGAGAACGGCGTGTGAGACCGCGTCGCCCATGAGAGACCAGCCCATGTGCACCAGCCAGCAGCTCAGCAACGCCCCGGCGATCCCTGACGCCGTCACCACCAGGAGCGCGCGGCGCATGAACTCGTACGTCATTGGTTCGACGATCAGGTCGATCACGGTAGGGCCCCCTCAGTGGTCGCGACGCGCTCGGTGGGATCCGGCACGCGGGCGCCGAGCAGGGTGGTCAGTATCTGCGGAGTGGTGGTCTCGTCGACCGGGCCGTGCGCCACGAGCCGGACGTTGAGCAGTGCGACCGAGTCGGCGAGTTGTGCGATGGTACCCAGGTGGTGCGTGGAGACCAGTGCTGCCCGCCCTGAGGCGGCGAGTTGGCGCAGCACGTCGATGTACACCGACTCGCTGCCGGCGTCCATGCCGTTGAACGGCTCGTCGAGCAGGAGGAGTTCGGCCTCCTGGGCCAGGCAGCGCGCGAGCAGCACCCTGCGTCTCTGGCCGCCCGAGAGTTCGCCGATTCGCCGACCGGCGATCGCGGACAGTCCGACCCGGTCCAGCGCGTCGTCGACGGCCAGGCGGTCGACGGTGGACGGGCGGCGCCACGGACCGGTGAAGCGTCGGCGGCCCTGCATGACCACTTCTGCCCCGGTCACGGGGAAACGCTCGTCGATGCCGTCGGACTGGGGGACGGCCGCCACCCGCCCCGTGCGCAGGGCGAGCGCCACGGGGGCGTCCAGGATGCGGACCGTCCCGCTGCTCGGAGTGACCAGGCCCAGGATCGCCTGGATCAGGGTTGATTTTCCCGACCCGTTCGGGCCGAGCAACACGGTGATCTCCCCGCGGGGGACGGACAACGAGACCGAGTCGAGTGCGCGGACCTGGCCGCGATCGACGGTGAGGTCCGTGACCTCGATGGCCGGCGGGCCCGCGGACGTGGCCGAGGGCTGCGGCTGTACGGTCACGACGCCAACTCCCGGGTGATCGTCTCGAGGTTGTGGTCGAGCAGGTCCAGGTAGGTGGGCACCGGACCGGAGGGGGTGGAGAGGGAATCGACGTAGAGCATCCCGGCTAGTCGGCTGCCGGTCTCTGCCGCAACCTGTTCCATGGCTGCGCCGGAGACCGTCGACTCGCAGAAGACGGCGGGGATATCACGCCCGCGCACCTCCTCGATCATGCTCGTGACCTGCCGCGGCAGCCCCTGGTTCTCGCTGTTGACCGACCACAGATATAGCTCGTCCAGGCCTATGTCTCTGGTCAGATACGAGAACGCGCCCTCACAGGTCGTCAACACCCGGCGTTGCTCGGGCACGGAAACCACGGCCGTCCGGGCGCGGCTGGCCAGGTCGACGAGGTCGGCCACGTAGTCCTCGGCGCGGGCCGTGTAGGCGGCGGCACCGTCCGGGTCGAGGTCAGCGAGTGCCCGGGCGATCGCCCGGATGTATTTCGCGCCCTCGACGGGCGACATCCACGCGTGGGGATTGGGGCGTCCGGTGTACTTGCCGGAGCGGACGGGCAGGGGATCGACTTCGCTCGAGGTGATCACGTGCCGGGCGTCGGTCCCGTCGATGAACCGCAACAGCCAGTCGTCCATGCCAAGCCCGTTGCTCACGATGAGGTCGGCGTCCTCGACCCGCTTGAGGTCGTTGACTCCCGGCTCGTACAAGTGCACGTTCGCACCGGCGGTCGTCACGGACTCCACGCGGACCCGATCGCCTCCGATACGGCGCGCCATGTCGGCGAGGATCGTGAAGGTCGTGGCCACGACCACCCGGTCCCCCGGACCTGCGGACCGTCGGCCGTCGTCCGTGAATGCCACTTCGTCACTGGTGTCGGTCCTCACGGACGTACACGCGGACGTCGCGAGGACGACCAGCAGGGCGAGAGTGAAGACGGGAACGACGGCGGTGCGGCATGTGCGCGGGCCGCCCTCTTTACGGTTCACTGCTGGACAAAAGTTAAGCATGGCGAAATCTTAAATCATGGCGCCGGAAATACCACACTGTCGACGTAATCCTGTTGCCGCCACGCCTCGTAGACCACCACCGCGGCCGCGTTGGAGAGATTCATCGAGCGCCGGCCCGCCAGCATGGGGATGCGCACCCTCGCCGTCACCCGCGCGTCGGCCAGGACGTCGTCGGCCAAGCCGGTGGGCTCGGGACCGAAGAGCACCACGTCACCGGGCGTGAACCGCACCTCGGACAGCGAGAGTTCGGCATGAGCGGTGAACGCCCACACCCGGGCGGGGAGGAGTCGCGCATATGCGGCCTCCAGGTCCTCGTGGACCTCCACGTGGGCGAGGTCGTGGTAGTCGAGACCCGCTCGGCGCAGTTGCGGCTCGGACAGGTCGAAGCCCAGGGGGCCGGCCAGATGCAGTTCACAGCCCGCGCCCGCCGCCATCCGGATCGCGTTTCCGGTGTTGGGCGGGATGCGGGGCCGGTCGAACAACACGCGTACGCCCGCTCCGGTCATAGCGGACATTCTCGCAGTGCGCTGCGGCCGCGGCGACGCCGAGTGGGATACTGGCACCCGTGACCGCGATCAAGCTGGACGGCAAGCTCACCCGCGACGAGATCGTCGCCGACCTCACCACCCGCGTTGCTGCGCTGCGGGACAAGGGTGTCACCCCAGGACTGGGTACCGTCCTCGTCGGCGACGACCCGGGCAGCCGCTCCTACGTCAAGATGAAGCACCGCGACTGCGAACAGGTGGGCATCTCCTCCATCCGGCGTGATCTGCCCGTAGAGACCACGCAGGCGGAACTCGAGGCCGTGATCGACGAACTCAATGCCGACCCCGCGTGCACCGGCTACATCGTGCAGCTGCCGCTTCCCGAGCACCTGGACGAGAACGCGGTCCTCGAGCGGATCGACCCGGCCAAGGACGCGGACGGACTCCACCCGGTCAACCTCGGCCGGCTGGTCCTGGGCGAGCCGGCGCCGCTGCCGTGTACCCCCAACGGGTGCATCGCCCTGCTCCGCCGGTTCGGGGTCGAGTTGAACGGTGCGCACGTCGTGGTGATCGGCCGCGGCGTCACCGTCGGTCGGCCGATCGGGCTCATGCTCACCCGGCGCAGCGAGAACGCCACCGTCACCCTGTGCCACACCGGCACCCGCGACCTGGCCGCCGAGACCCGGCGCGCCGACGTGATCGTGGCCGCCGCCGGCGTGGCGCACATGCTCACCGCCGACATGGTCAAGCCCGGTTCGGCGATCCTTGACGTGGGCGTGTCCCGGCTCGACGGCAAACTCGCCGGCGACGTCCACCCCGACGTGTGGGACGTGGCGGGTGCCGTGTCGCCGAACCCGGGCGGAGTCGGCCCGCTGACCAGAGCGTTTCTTCTGACCAACGTGGTCGAGCGCTGCGAGCGGCTCGCCGCCGACGCCTGAGACGCCCGTGACCCATCCCGCCCCCGGCTGGTCCCGGCCCTCCGGTAGCCAGCCCGCCGGCAACGAGGCCACCGACACCCAAGCGACCGACGCCCGTCCGCGCCGGGCCCGCCCGGCGCGCCTGAGGTGGTCGCAGCTCCGGGCCCAGTGGCCACTCGCCCTGGTCGTGGTCGGGCTCGCGGTGGCGCTGGGGTTCGTGATGTTCGAGCGGTGGCGCCGCGGGGCCTTCCTGCTGGGGCTTGTGGCGCTGGCCGCGGCGGTCCTGCGCGGCGTGGTCCCGGAGCACCGCGCCCGCTTGCTCGGGGTCCGTGGGAAGGGCTTCGACGTGGCGTTCTACTCGGCGATCGGCGTGGTCGTGCTGTGGCTGTCGATCTCGATCGACGCCCTCGGGACTGGCTGAGGGCGAATCCGCGCTCGATCGGGCTCGTCGCGCGGGGCCCCGCTGGGTCAGCGAAGCCCCAGAGGAACGCCCTCGCGGACGTGCTCCCGAATGCTGTCCGACGCGAGCAGATAGCCCATCGTCACCAGGACCAGCAGGGAGAAGATGCTTCCCACCACGGAGATGAACGTGAGGCTGTCCAGCACGACTCGTGCCAGTGAGTTCGCAGCCAGGAGCGCCACCGCCGCCCCGAGGACCACCCGGGACCAACGGTGGGCCCGCCACAGGAGCACGCCGCCGACGATCAGCAGTATGCCCAGGGCAGATGAGGACACGGCGGTCACAGCCATCGGCCGGTACCGGGTGATGTCGTTGCCGCCGCTGGCGGTTGCGGTGATACCCAGGAGGGTGGCGAACCCGACGGCCACCCCGATGGCCCCGAATCCCACGGCGAGACCCGCAAGTCCGAGGGCGGCAGGCCGGGGGGTGCGATCGAATTCGGTCATACGTGTCCTCGTGTCCGGTCCGTGGATCCCTGCTCGGCGAGTTCCAGGGTCCGCTGAAGCATCGGTCCCACCACGTCGGATTCGGTGAGGAACCCGTCGTGGCCGGCCGGGCTGTCGATCACCACGAGTGGGTCGGCAGCCGGGAGCAGCGCCGCCAACTCTCGCTGCTGCCGTAGGGGGTAGAGCCGGTCGGTGGTGACCCCGCCGATCACGCACGGGACCGGGCACGACCGCAGCGCTTCCTCGACGCCACCGCGGCCCAGGCCCACGTCGTGCCGGTTCAGGGCGTCGGTGAGCAGGACGTACGAGCAGGCGTCGAACCGTGAGACGAGCTTGCCGGCCTGATGGTCGAGGTAGGACTGGACGGCGAACCTTCCGGACATCGACAGGTCCTCACCGCGGGGATCCTCCCCGGGCTGCGGGCGGTTGGAGAACCGCTCGTCCAGTTCCTGCTCGCCCCGGTAGGACAGGTGAGCGATGCGCCGGGCGATGCCCAGCCCGGTGACCGGGGTGCGGCCGGTGCCGTGATAGCCGCCCTGCTGCCAGTGCGGGTCGGAGGTGACGGCCATGATCTGCGCGGTCTGCACCCCGATCTGGTCCGCGGAGGCGCGGGCGCCGACGGCCAGCACGCACGCCGCGCGCACGCGGTCAGGGTAGGAGACCATCCACTCCAGGGTCCGGGCGCCGCCCATGGACCCGCCGATCACGGCGGCCCACCGTTCGACGCCCAGCAGGTCGGCCATCACCCGCTCCGCCTCGACCATGTCGCGTACGGAGACGGCCGGGAACCGGGCACCCCAGTAGTGACCGTCGGGGTGGAGCGAGCTCGGGCCCGTCGAGCCGCGGCAGCCGCCCAGCACGTTGACGGACAGGACGCAGTAGCGGTCGGTGTCCAGCGGCAACCCGGGCCCGACGAGCCCGTTCCACCACCCTGGGGTGGGGTGCAGGGAGTCGACCGAACCCACGAGGTGGGAGTCCCCGGTGAGCGCGTGCTCGACCAGGACGATGTTGGACAGGTCGTCCGCGATCCTGCCCCACCGCTGCACGGCGAGCGTCACCCCCGGGATGACGACACCCGTGACCAGGGTCAGATCGCCGATGGCGAGGTGGCCGAGGGTGCCGTCGCCCGGGGGCAGCAGCGCGAGTGGATCGGAGGACCGGATCATGCGGACGGTCCCTCAGTCGAGCGCGGCGAAACCGAGCACGAGGTCGGCGAGGATGTCCTCGACGGCCTCGATGCCCACCGACAGGCGGACGGTCGCCAGGGTGACCCCGGCGATCGCGTTGCCCTCTGCGGTGCCCTGGGAGTGGGTGGTGGTGGCGGGGTGGGAGACCAGCGAGCGGACGTCGCCGATGTTGACCAGGCAGGAGTGCAGCTTGAGCGCGTCGATGAACTTCCACGACTGCGCCTTGACGTCCTCGTCGGACGCGCCCTCCGGGACCGCGAGGTCGAAGGTGACGATCGCGCCGGCACCCTTGGGCGACAGCTTCTTCTGCAGCTCCTTGTACGGTGACGAGGCCAGGCCCGCGTACTGCACCTTGGACACGTCCTGGCGAGCCTCGAGCCACTCGGCGATCCGCTGCGCGTTGGACACGTGCCGCTCGACCCGGAGGCTGAGGGTGTCGATGCCCTGGACCAGGGTCCACGCGTTGAACGGCGAGGCCGCGGCGCCGGTGTCGCGCAGGAGCGTGACGCGGGCCTTGAGCGCGAGGGCGGGTGCACCGAGGTCGGCGTAGACCAGGCCGTGGTAGGCCGGGTCGGGCGTCGTGAAGGACGGGAAGACGTCCTGACCGTCGCGCTGGACGCGCCAGTCGAACTTGCCGCCGTCGACCAGGACGCCGCCGAGCGAGGACCCGTGGCCGCCGAGGTACTTGGTGGCGGAGGAGACCACGACGTCCGCACCCAGCTCGAGCGGGCGGATGAGGTACGGGGTGGCCACGGTGTTGTCGATAACGAGCGGCACCTGGTTGCGGTGCGCGACCTCGGCGATGGCCGGGATGTCCAGGATGTCGTTGAGCGGGTTGGAGATGGACTCGCCGTAGAACAGCTTGGTGTTGGGCCGGACCGCCGCCTGCCAGGAGGCGGGGTCGTCCGGGTTCTCCACGAACGTGGTCTCGATGCCGTACTTGGGCAGCGTGTGCCGGAGCAGCGTGTCGGTGCCGCCGTAGAGGCGGGGGGAGGCCACCACGTGCCCGCCCGACTGGGCGATCGCCTGGATGGCGGCGGTCTCGGCCGCCTGGCCGGAGGCGAACAGCAGCCCGGCGACGCCACCCTCGAGGGAGGCGATCCGGTCCTCGGCCGCGGCGACCGTCGGGTTGGTGATCCGGGTGTAGATGGGACCCATCTCGGCGAGGGCGAACCGGTCGGCGGCCTGCTTGGCGTCGGCGAAGACGAACGAGGTGGTCTGGTAGATCGGCAGGTTGCGTGCCCCGGTGTCGGAGTCCACGGGCTGACCGGCGTGGACCTGGCGGGTCTCGAAGGCCCAGTCGGGGTTGGTGTTGTCGTAGGTCATAGGGGCGGAGCCCCTCCTCTCGTCAGAAGGGTCCGACCGCTTGACGACAGCGGACCCGCGCTTGCCTGCCACCCGAACGGGTGAGGGCCAGGTCGTCTCCCGGGGCACCCCACCGCGGTGGAGGGTTGCCGCCCAGCAAGCCGGGGCTCGATGCTGGGACTCATGACCTGGGGACAGGCTAGCCTAAGCCGCCGCTCGCCTGCAACGAGCGGAAACGGCTGGACAGGCCGCCTCTGAGCAGGCCACGCCGGTAAGATGAGGCCCACGTCACGATCGGTACCGGAGAAAGAGGGCCCGATGTCCAAGATCAAGGTCGAGGGGACGGTCGTCGAGCTCGACGGCGACGAGATGACCCGCATCATCTGGAAGTTCATCAAGGACGAGCTGATCCACCCCTACCTCGACGTGGACCTCGAGTACTACGACCTGGGCATCGAGAGTCGGGACGCCACGGACGACCAGATCACCGTCGACGCCGCCAACGCCATCAAGAAGCACGGCGTCGGCGTCAAGTGCGCGACCATCACCCCGGACGAGGCGCGGGTGGAGGAGTTCGGCCTCAAGCGGATGTACCGCTCGCCCAACGGCACGATCCGCAACATCCTCGGCGGGACGATCTTCCGCGCCCCGATCATTATCTCCAACGTGCCGCGCCTGGTTCCGGGCTGGACCAAGCCGATCATCGTCGGCCGCCACGCCTTCGGCGATCAGTACCGGGCCACCGACTTCACGGTTCCCGGAGCCGGCACGGTCACCATCACCTTCACGCCGGACGACGGCTCGGAGCCGATCGAACACGAGATGGTGACGTTCCCGGAAGACGGCGGCGTGGTGATGGGCATGTACAACTTCACCACGTCCATCGAGGACTTCGCGCGCGCCTCCTTCAACTACGGGCTGCAGCACGAGTACCCGGTGTACCTGTCCACCAAGAACACGATCCTCAAGGCCTACGACGGCGCCTTCAAGGACATCTTCCAGGACGTGTTCGAGCGCGAGTTCAAGGCCGAGTTCGACAAGGCCGGCCTGACCTACGAGCACCGGCTCATCGACGACATGGTGGCCTCCGCGCTCAAGTGGGAGGGCGGGTACGTGTGGGCCTGTAAGAACTACGACGGCGACGTGCAGTCCGACACCGTGGCCCAGGGCTTCGGCTCGCTCGGCCTCATGACCTCCGTGCTGCTCACCCCGGACGGGAAGACCTGCGAGGCGGAGGCCGCCCACGGCACCGTCACGCGACATTTCCGGCAGCACCAGGAGGGCAAGGCGACCTCCACCAACCCGATAGCCTCGATCTTCGCGTGGACCCGGGGTCTCGAGCACCGCGGCAAGCTCGACGGCACCCCGGAGGTCATCGAGTTCGCCCACCAACTCGAGGACGTGGTCATCAAGACCGTCGAGGAGGGGCAGATGACCAAGGACCTCGCGCTGCTCGTCGGCGATGGCCAGGAACACCTCACGACGGAGGAGTTCCTCGCGGCGCTGGATGAGAATCTCAAGCGCACCCGAGCAGAGGCCTGATCCCGCGCGCCCACCGTTCGGCGACGACCCCGCGCCCGCCGGTGTGGGGTCGCGGCGGCGCCCGATCGGTTACCGTAGTCGGACAGTGGTCCACGTCACAGGCGTGGCCAGCCGTTCCGTCGTGAGCCCAGGAGACGTCCGTGGATCAGAGCCCCTTGGTCGATATCGGCCTGCCGATCGCCCTGGCCATCATCATGGTCGGCATCGGGTTGAGTCTGACCAGGGAGGACTTCGCGGTCCAGGCCAGATCGCCCAGGGCCACGATCGTCGGACTGTTCGGCCAACTGGTCCTGGTTCCGCTGGTCGGTGTCGGTGTGGCCCTGCTCTTCGGCCTCACGCCGATGCTGGCGCTCGGGGTGGTGCTCGTGGCCGCGACGCCGGGCGGGGCGACGTCGAACCTCATCACTTATCTCTCCCGCGGCAACGTCGCCCTCTCGGTCATCCTCACCGCCCTCACCTCCGTCGCCGTCATCCTCACCCTGCCGATGTGGTTCGGCATCGGCGCGCGCCTCATCCCCGGAGCCGCGGACGAGGAGGTGACCGTCCCTCTCGGCCAGACCTTCGGGCTCCTGCTGGGCGTCATCCTCATCCCGGTCGCGATCGGGATGATCCTCCGTGCCAGGAGGCCCGCGCTCGCCTCCCGCATCGAGCGCTACGTCGGGATCGTGGGCCTCGTCGTGCTGGTCCTGCTCATCGTGGGGATCGTCCTCGGCGAACGGGACCGGATCGTCGACCTCGTCGTGACCGTCGGCCCCGCCGTGATCGTCCTCAACCTCGCACTGATCGTTCTCGGCGGCCTCCTGGCATGGGTGAGCAGGCTGAGGCGGGCGGAGCAGATCGCGATCGCCGTGGAGTTCGGCATCAAGAACACCACCCTGACGCTGTTGATCGCCTTCACCGTGATCGGTGACGAGGAGGTCGGGCTCGCGGCCGCCGTCTACAGCATCGTCATGTACGTCACGGCGTTCGCGCTGGTCTACGGTGGCCGACGCCTCATGCGCACCGCCCCCTGATCGGGCTGACGTGGCAGGCCCGGCCGGGGTGGTGGGCGTAGCCTTCGTCGGTGACCACGAGCCCCGCAGCCGCCCCGGCGCCGGACACCGAGCCCGCCGCACCCACCCCTCGCCGTGTGGCGCTGGCGATCCTCGCGCTCGCGCTGGGCGGGTTCGGCATCGGCGTCACCGAGTTCGCGGCGATGGGACTGCTGCGGTCGATCGCCGAGGGCTTCGGGCTCACCGAACCACAGGCCGGCAACGTCATCAGCGCCTACGCGCTCGGCGTGGTCGTGGGTGCCCCGCTGCTGACCGTGTGGACCTCACGGTGGCGGCGCCGCACCCTGCTGCTCGTCCTCATGGCGATGTTCACCGCGGGCAACGTCGCGGCGGCCTTCGCCCCGACCGCCGAGATCCTGGTGGCGGCCCGGTTCGTCGCCGGAATCCCGCACGGGGCGTACTTCGGGGTCGCCTCCCTGGTGGCGGCCTCCCTCGCGGGTCCCGGACGGCAGGCGCGGGCGGTGTCCCAGGTGCTGCTCGGACTGTCGGTCGCGAACGTGATCGGTGTCCCGGCGGCGACCTGGCTCGGGGAGACGATCGGGTGGCAGTCCGCCTTCCTCGCGGTCGGGGTGATCGGCGCGCTGACCGTGGCGGCCATCTTCGTCGTCGTCCCCGAACCCACGGGGACGGTGGTCGTCAGGGCGCGCGAGGAGCTCGCCGCGTTGGCGAGGCCACAGATCCTGGCGACGCTCGCCGTGGGGTCCGTCGGGTTCGGCGGCATGTTCGCCGTCTACACCTACATCCAGTGGACGATGGTCGACGTCGCCGGGATCGATCCCGGCTGGATGCCCGCGGTGCTCGCCGTCTACGGACTCGGCATGGTGGCCGGCAACCTGCTCGGCGGTGTGGTTGCGGACCGGGACCTCGACCGCGGGCTGGTCGCGATCGCCGCGGTGATGACCGTGGTGCTGGCGCTGTTCGCCGTCGCCGCGCACCATCCCGTCACGGCGCTGGTGGGTCTGTTCCTGGTGGGCACGACCGGATCCGCGTTGGTGCCGGGGCTGCAGTCCCGACTGATGACATACGCGGGCAGGGGACAGACGCTCGCCGCCTCGCTCAACCACTCGGCCCTCAACGCCGCCAACGCGCTGGGCGCGTGGCTCGGCGGGGCCGTGATCGCGCTGGGCTTCGGCTACACGTCCCCGGCGCTCGCCGGGGCGGCCCTGGCGGCGGCGGGTCTCGCGATCCTGGTGGGCGCGGTCTGGGCGGCGCGGCGGACGGCGACGGGGTAGCCGAACCGTCACGTTCCCGGCGATCGGTAGCCTGTGGGCCGTGAGCCTCACCGTGAGCACCGTCAACGTCAACGGGATCCGCGCCGCCGTCAAGCAGCGGTCGGAGACCAACCTCGGATTCCTGCCCTGGCTGGAGGGCAGCGGGGCGGACGTCGTCGCCCTCCAGGAGGTGCGCGCCGATGAGGACCAGACCCGTAAGGCGCTCGCGCCCGCCCTCGACGCCGGGTGGCATCTGGTGGGCGCTCCGTCCTCGCTCAAGGGTCGAGCCGGTGTGGCGATCCTGTCCCGCGCCGAGCCGACCGACGTGCGCGTCGGGTACGGCGACGAGGAGTTCGAGGAGTCCGGCCGGTACATCGAGGCCGTCTACCCCGGGGCTGTCGACGGTGAGACCGTCACCGTCGCCAGTCTCTACCTGCCCTCGGGGTCTGCCGACACCCCCAAGCAGGACGAGAAGGACCGTTTCCTGGGGACCTTCCGCGAGTACCTCGCCGAGCGGGCCGGGCATCTGAAGACCCGTGAGGGTCACGAGATGGTCATCTGTGGCGATTGGAATATCGCCCACCGTGAGGCCGACCTGAAGAATCACAAGGGCAACCACAAGAGCTCCGGTTTCCTGCCGCACGAGCGGGAGTGGATGACCGACGTCTTCGCCGACGGCAGCGGCTGGACCGACATCGTGCGGTATCGCCGCCCCGACCAGATCGGCCCGTACTCGTGGTGGAGCCAGCGCGGTAAGGCCTTCGACAACGACGCGGGCTGGCGGATCGACTACCACGTGGTGTCCGACGGACTGGTCGACCGGGCGGTGTCTGATCGAGTGGACCGGGCGAGCGCGTACGACATGCGGTGGTCCGACCATGCGCCGGTCACCGTCGTCTACGAGTAGGTCCGAGACGAGTGGTGACGACGACGAAGGCGACTTCTGAGATCGGGCCCGCGGTCGCGGATGTCACGCGGGGGACGGGTCCGTAACCTCGGCACCATGCCGAAGTATGCGACCGCCGAACGCCCCGATCGAGCCGGCCTCGACGATTTCGTCCGCCCCCGACACCGCGCCGTCCTCATCACCCGTCGGTCGTCCGGCGGGCTGCAGACCTCGCCGGTGACCTGCGGCGTCGACTCCGAGGGCAGGCTCGTCGTGGCCACCTATCCGCAGCGGGCGAAGGTGACCAACATCCGCCGCGACCCGGCCGTGAGCGTGTGCGTACTGTCCGACGACTTCAGCGGCCCGTACGTCCACCTCGACGGCACCGCGGAGATCGTCGACCTGCCCGAGGCGGTGGAGCCGCTGGTGGAGTACTTCCGCAGCATCGCCGGGGAGCACGACGACTGGGACGAGTACCGGGCGGCGATGGTGCGGCAGGGCAAGTGCCTCATCCGGGTGGCCATCGATGACTGGGGCCCGATAGCCACGGGCGGCTTCCCGCCGGAGATGGCGCCGCCCGCCGACCGCTGACAGTGCGGCGACCGCCCGCGCGAGGGCGTGGGCGGTGGGTTGTCGGGGACGTGGGAAGATGAACGCCATGTCTGAGCAGTCCTCCTCCGCAGCTCCCACGCCCGCAGAGCCGACCGGGTCGCAGGCGCCCGCGAAGCGCCAGCGCGTCCTGTCCGGCATCCAGCCGACCGCCGACTCGTACCACCTCGGCAACTACCTGGGCGCGGTGCGGCAGTGGGTCGAGCTGCAGGACGACTACGACGCGTACTACTTCATCCCCGATCTGCACGCGATCACCGTCAAGCAGGACCCCAAGGAGCTGCGCGAGCGTGTCTTCCGCGGCTGTGCGCAGCTGCTCGCGCTGGGGGTGGACCCCGCCCGGTCGGTGCTGTTCGTGCAGTCGCACGTGCCCGAGCACGCCGAGCTGGCGTGGGTGCTGGGCTGCATCACTGGTTACGGCGAGGCCGCCCGGATGACGCAGTTCAAGGACAAGGCCGCCAAGCAGGGCACCGACGGCACAACGGTGGGCCTGTTCACCTACCCGGTGCTCATGGCCGCCGACATCCTGCTCTACCGCCCGCACCTGGTGCCGGTGGGGGAGGATCAGCGTCAGCACCTCGAGTTGACCCGCGACCTGGCGATGCGGTTCAACTCCCGCTACAAGAAGACCTTCGTGGTGCCGGAGGGCAAGATCCTCGAGGGGTCCGCCAAGATCTACGACCTCCAGGATCCCACCGCCAAGATGAGCAAGTCCGGTGAGAACCCGAAGGGCATCGTCAACCTGCTCGACGACCCCAAGGTCTCCGCCAAGCGCATCCGCAGCGCGGTCACCGACTCCGACGGCACCATCCGCTACGACCGTGAGATGAAGCCGGGGGTGTCCAACCTGTTGGCGATCCAGTCGGCGTTCTCCGGGCGACCGATCGCCGACATCGTGGCCGATTACCAGAGTGCCGGCGCCGGCTACGGGGCCCTGAAAACCGACACGGCCGACGCGCTCGAGGCGTTCGTGACCCCACTGCGGGGCCGGTTCGACGAGTACATGTCCGACCGTGCCGAGCTCGAACGGATCCTCGCCGACGGCGCGGACCGTGCCCGCGCGGTGGCCAGCCCGGTCCTCTCGCAGGTGTACCAGTCAGTCGGCTTCACCGCGCCCCGCCGTGGCTGACCAGTGATGATAGGCCCAAAAACTACTAGTCAGGTGTAGTAACTCTAGCGGCGGTCGAGTTCACGACGTTCATCGTCGACTGAAACGTCGACGTCACACTACGTCCTTAGAGTCGGACCCAGCTCATCGGAGATGAAGCTCCGACGATCGGTCGTATCCCGTCACCTGACAAGGAGTCACACAATGGGTCTAGTTGCCGGTCTCATCGGAATCGCCGGCGATCTCCTCCACCTGCTTCTCGGTGGCCTGTAGGCGCCCGCCAGCGCCGGGCAATGCTGCCCCTCACCGGACGCGGTGAGGGGCACCTTCTCGTGCGGGACGAAGCTCAGGCCTCCGGCGTCCCCTGCTGGAACGTCTGACGCCACGACCCGCCGGAGCGGACCCAGACCGAGCTGCGCAGCGTGGAACCGTCGCCCGACCGCTCCCGCCACACGAGCAGGATCGACTGCGCCCCGACCCGGCGGGCCTCGATGAGATCCATCGTGCGTTCAGCCGTCGACCGACCGGATGATCCGGCGGCGGCGAGCCTGTCCGCGCGGGACCACACCTCGCCCCGGGCGCACACGTGGCTCCACGAGGGATCCAGCAACTCCTCCAGCCGGTCGCGGTCACCCCGGACCGCCTCCGTGAGCAGCGACCGCTCGAGATCCACGACCAGGTCCAGGTCCGTCCGGTCCGGCGCCTCGTCGGCGTCGTCGGCCAGGGAGAACAGATCGGGCTCGGCGGCGGAGGATGCCCTCGTCGTCGTCGCCTTCGTCGTCGTTTCCCTCGCCTTGCCCCCGCCTGCCGGGGCGGACGCCGGCACCGACGCGGACGCCGACCGCCGAACGGTGCCACCCGCCGCTGGGGGAGCGGCCGGGTCGTCGCCGGCGCCGACGGCCTGCGCGCCCGGATAACCCGGGCCGGCCTCCGGCTCCTTCTTGGCGGCATGCGCCTTGGCGGCGCCGTTGGCCAGGACGTCGGCCTTCTCGTTGAGCTCGTGGCCGGCGTGACCCTTGACCCACTCGAACGTGACCTTGCGGCCCTGCATGGCCTCGTCGAGGGCCTTCATCACCTCGACGTTGAGCACGGGCTTGCCGTCGGACTTCTTCCAGCCCTTGCGCTTCCAGCCCGCCATCCACTTGGTGATGGAGTTGATGACGTACTGCGAGTCGCACAGGACGTGGAGGGGCTCCGGGACGTGCGCGGTCTGGCGCAGCAGGTCCAGGACGGCGGTGAGCTCGCCCTGGTTGTTGGTCCCGCGCTTCCAGCCGCCGCAGCGCCACGTCGAGTCGTCGATGTACCAGGCCCAGCCGGCGGGGCCTGGATTTCCGAGGGCGGAGCCGTCCGCTGCGGCGATGATCGTCACGGTCGACGATCCTGCCACCGTTGCGGACGCGACCATTCACCGGCTCCCCGGGGCTGAGCCGCGGACAGGCTGAACGACTGAGCTGCAGACGGGCTGAGCCTCAATCCAAGATCCACCGATCGAATTACGATCCACCTACGGAATTCCCTAGGTGGATCGCAATTCGATAGGTGGATTGCCTGGCGCGGTGGAGTTGGGCGGCGTCCCGGCGACCGCGGGCCACCGAGCCCCGTCGCGCGTGTCAGCCCTGGAGGTCGCCGTCCTCGATGCCGTCGAGGTCGATCGGCCAGGTGTCCTTCTCCGCGACCTTCTCCGCGCCGGGTCGCCCCCCGCGCTGCTGTTCCTCGCGGCGGGAGATTCGGGCGGCCTCACGCATTTCGATGCCCTCGGTGACGAAGTCGCCGACCTCCTTGGCGATCGAGCCGATCGCGTCGGTGATGATGACGGCGATCCGTCCCACCAGCGACGCGCCCGCCTGGACACCTGCCTGGACCTGGTCCTTGTTGCGTTCGAAGTCGCTCATGGACCGCTCCCTTCGTCGGTGATGCCCTTAGACGGTACCCGCGGCTCAGGCGGCGACGGGAGTCTTCCTGCGCTCGATGATCACCGCCGGCGTGTCCGCCGCGGTGGGAGGCAGGGGCAGCGCCAGGCGGAACATCTTGGACCAGACTCCTCCGACCTGCTTCCACAACGGGCCGGTCGTGTACGGCAGGCCGTGCTCCTCGCAGATCGCGCGCACCTCGTCCGCGATCTCCGGGTAGCGGTGCGCGGGAAGATCCGGGAACAGGTGGTGCTCGATCTGGTGCGACAGGTTGCCGGTCGCCAGATGCATGAACGGGCTGCCCGAGATGTTGGCCGACCCCAGCATCTGCCGGACGTACCACTCGCCGCGGGTCTCCTCGGCCGTCTCCTCCTGCGTAAACACCTGGGCGCCGGAAGGGAAGTGGCCGCAGAAGATCACCGAGAAGGCCCAGATGTTGCGGACGACGTTCGCGGTGAGATTGCCGGCGAACGTGAGCGGGAACAGCGGGCCGGTCAGCGCCGGGTGCACGATGTAGTCCTTGGCCACCTGGCCGCGGACCTTGTTCCACCAGCCGCCGAGCAGGCCCTTGACGTCGGACCACTTGCGCTTGCCCTTGAGGACGTTGTCGTACTCGAGGTCGTGCATCATCACGCCCCACTCGAACAGCATCATCAGCGCGAACGCGTACACGGGATTGCCCAGGCGCAGCGGGGTCCACTCCTGCTCGTACTCCATCCGCAGCAGGCCGTAGCCGATGTCGCGGTCCAGGTCGAGGATGTTGGTGTACGTGTGGTGCATGTAATTGTGCGAGTGCCGCCACTGGTCCGACGGGCACACGTTGTCCCACTCGAAGCTCGACGAGTGGAGCATGTCGTCGCGCATCCAGTCGTACTGGCCGTGCATGACGTTGTGGCCGATCTCCATGTTGTCGAGGATCTTGGACGCACTCAGGGCGGCGACGCCGGCCAGCCAGGCCGGGGGCAGGAAGCCGAGGAACATCAGCCCGCGGCCGGCCAACTCCAGGCGGCGCTGGGTGCGCACCACCCGCAGGATGTAGTCGCGGTCGGCGGTGCCGAGGTCGGCCCTCACGCGGTCGCGGATGGCATCGAGTTCGCGGCCGATGATCTCGACCGACTCGGCCGACAGCACGATCGGCTCGGGGCCGGGGGTCTTCGCGGTCTTCGCGTCGGCGGCCTTGCCGGCCGCCTTGCCGGACGTCTTGCCGCTGACCTTCGGCGGCTTCGCGGCCTTGGGGGCCTTCGGCGTGGTGGTCTTCTTCGGGCGGAGGCTGGGCAGTTGCAGGAGTGTCATGATGGGGTCCTTCCGGGTCGTTCCGGGCGGGTGGGGATGCAGGTCTAGAGCTCGATCTCGACGTCGCCGACGGGCGCGTTGACGCAGATCTGGACGTGGCAGTCGGGCGTGGAGTCGACCTCGCCGGTGCGCAGATCGCGGGTGGTGCCGGAGACGCGCACGGCCGTGCAGGTGTGGCAGATACCCATCCGGCAGCCGTGCTGGGGGCTCAGGCCGGCAGCCTCGGCGCCCTCGAGCAGGGTGGTTCCCTCGTTCCGGGCGGTGACTCCGCTGCGCAGGTGGGTCACGGTGCCGCCGTCCCCGTCGGGCACCGGCCCGGTCGCGGAGGTGAAACGCTCACGCAGGACGCCGGAGAACCGCTCGGCACCGAGGACCTCCTCGAGGCCCCGGGCCAGCGGTTCGGGGCCGCAGAGGAACACCGCGGCGTCATCGTGCCAGGGGGCTGTCTCCTCGAGATGGTCGGCAGAGAGGTGGCCGGACAGGCCGCTGGGGGTCGTCCCCTCGGCGGTGGGGACCACCGTGACCGTCACCCCGGACCGGGCCAGCTCACGGAGCTGGTCCCGGAAGGGCACGTCCTCCACGCGGCGGGCGTAGTGCAGCCACGCCACGCGGCCCGGCGCCCCGTCGGCACAGTGGCCGTCTGAGGCGAGGGTCGAGGCGATCGCCAGCATCGGGGTGATGCCGCTGCCGCCACTGACCAGCAGCACATCGGCGGGGCGGGGCTCGGGCAACGCCATCTCGCCGACCGGGTTACCCAGGAGAAGTCGCATCCCGGGCGCGGCCTCGTCCCAGAGATGGTTCGAGACCACGCCGTCGGGGTGCCTGCGGACGGCGATGGTCGCCAACCCGTCGCGGCGGGACGCCGGATCGACGGGGGAGTAGTGGCGGCGGTGGACGACGCCGTCCACCACGACCCCGATCTCGAGCGCGGCGCCGGGGGCGGGGCGGTCGACCCCGGCGGGCAACCGCAGGGTGAGGACCGTGACGTCGGGGACCGGCCGGTCGACTGTCACGACGGTCGCCCCGGTGGGGTCGTCGGACCAGTCCACGCCCAGGGAGCGGACGTAGTGTTCGACCGGATGGGGAGTGAGCAGGGTGCGCGTGACCCTGCGGGAGAAGAGTCTGCGGATGGGCGGGGCGGTCATGTGGACCTCCGTCGAGGATGTGGGTCGGTGTGGTCGGACGCCGTCGGATGCGGTCGCTCCCCGGCGGTCGTCGCGCCTCGCACCGGGTCGGTGCCGTCGCGGTCGGGGTGCGCATCCGTCCGGTTCGACCACCGGACGTTTTTGAGTGTACAGCCGTTCTCCGAAATGGGAAGAGGGTCGATTTGTGGCCCGGCCCACACCCCGCGGACGGGTGGTTTCTGACGCGTCAGTCCAGGCTGTCGATAGGATGGCGAATGTGACGACGCCCAGGACACGTGCGGAACAGAAACGGCACACCCGTGCACTCATCGTCGAGGCGGGCCGGAACGGGGTGGCCACGCGCGGCTTCACCGGGCTCGTCGTCCGCGAACTCGCGCGCGAGGTCGGCATCGTCCCCACCGCCTTCTACCGGCACTTCGAGTCCGTCGACGACCTCGCATCGGAACTCGCGTCCGGCGCGGCCGACGCCCTCGGGACGTTCATCGACGAGCTGATCTCCACCGCGACCGACGACCCCGCGACCGACTGGCCCCGGCTGGCCTCCGCCGCCGCCACCCGGGATCCGCAGACCTGGGCCATGCTCGCCCGCGGCCTGGTCGACACCGCGCATCCAGACCACCGGATCCTCGCGGCCGCCGTCGATTCCGCCCGCCGCCGGCTGGGGATCACCCTGGGTCGGCTCGAGACGCTCTCCGGAGCGGAGGACACCTTCATCGACATCGCGGCCGACCTCGTCGTCGTCGTCCTCCTCCGCGCCCTCGTCGAGATGGCCGACGATTCCGACGCCCGCACCACGGTCGACGAGTGCGCCGGGCGACTGCGGGTCATCCTCGCCGGCGCCGGCGCCGTCTCCTGACCGGCCGCTCCCCGGCCGTACGCGCCGACGCGCCGACGCGCCGACGCGCCGACGCGGCGGCCGCTACGGACGTGGGGCCGGGCCTCGGGCTAGTTCCGTGACCGCAGTGTGAGGACCGCCCCGGCCACCACGACGAGTCCCGCCGCGCCCAGCGCCAGCCACGTGCTGTAACGCGCGAGCACCGAGCCACCGACGATCGCCGTCTCCGGTGTGCCCGCCGTGCCGAGGCCGCCGGCCAGGTGCTCGGTGGCGTGATCGGTCGACTCCTGCGGCCCGGCCTCGAGCACGCCCACAGGGTCCGAATCACCCGCCGCGTAACCCGCGTCCAGCAGCGCGGCCGCCTGCTGCCACGGCGGGCTGGGCACACGCGTGCCGTCGAGCAGGACCACCGCGAGCCGCCGACCGTCCCGCTCGGCCGCCCCGATGAACGTGTGCCGGGCATCGTCGGTGAAGCCGGTCTTACCGCCGATCGCGCCCGGGTAGTTGTAGAGCAGCAGGTTGTCGTTGCCCAGCACGAAGCCGGGGTTGATCATGGTCCCGTCCGCGCCCATCGTCGGGCCGGTGTGCTCCGGTACCGCCGCCGGATCCGGTGGTTCGGTGCCCGGACCAGCGGGGTATCCGGGGAAGCCCGTGGACGGGGTGGCGACGATCTCCGCGAACGCCGGGCGGGTCATCGCGTCCCGGAAGATCAGCGACATGTCGTAGGCCGTGGACATCATGCCCGGGCCGTCGAGCCCGTTCACGGTGGCGATGTACGTACCGCGGGCCCCGAGCGAGACGGCGTGCGCGTTCATCGCGGCGAGCGTCTGCTCCAAGCCCCCCATCTGCCGCGCCAGTACCACCGCTGCGTCGTTGCCGGAGGCCATGAGCAGCCCGCCGAGGAGCCGCCCCACGGAGTACTCCCCGCCCGGCCCGATGCCCACGAGGCTGCCCTCGGCCCCCTCGAGGTCCGCGTCGGTGACCTTCACGACCCGGTCGACGTCGAGTGCGTCCAGCGTGACGGAGGCGAGCAGCGTCTTGATCACACTCGCGGGGCGGTATCGGCCGTGCGGGTCCTTGGCCGCCACGATCTCCCCGGTGTCCAGGTCGGAGATCAGCCACGCGCTGGCGGTGACGTCGCGTGGCACCTCGAATCCGTCGGGCGCCACGATCTCGCAGCCCGCGAGCCCGTCACCGCCCGGAGGGGTGTCGGGCACCGGGGGCGGCGTCGGGGACGTCTGCCCGGGGAGCGGGACCTCGGACTCGTCGACGGGAGCGGGCGGTGTGGTGCGGAACGGACACCCGGTGATGTCGCGGGGGGTGTCGAAGTACTCGGGTGACGTGGTCGACGGCAACACCGCGACCGGTGGCGGCTCCGTCAGCGGAACGGCGGGGGCCGGCTCCACTGCTGCCACGGGAACTGCTGCGGCGAGCGGTGCCAGTGCGACGAGGGCTGCGGTCACGAGTCCGGCGGCTCGCTGGACGGGCCGTCGTCGGGTGCTGGTCACGGGAGTCGAGTCTACGTCCGGTCGATACCGCGCCGGGTCGGACCCGCTGGCCCGGTTCGGACCCGCGCTCGCCCCGCAGCCGCTCCCCGGGGTGGCGTCTCGCACCCGCTTCGGAGCAGGCGAGACGCCATCTCGGCGTGCGGCTGTGGCCCGGGCGTGCGGCTGTGGCCCCGGGCGTGCGGCTGGGGTCGCAGCGGGCAGGCGCGTGTGCGGATGCCGGGGGCGGCGGGGAGGGTCGGGGCCACGAGGGAAGGAAACGGCGGAGGGGCCGCACTCTCCGTCTGTGTAGAATGCGGCCCCGGCCGGTGCTGCGAGGCGACGTCGGAACGACGCGCGCCGGCGTGGTGGCTACCCGGTGATCAGCGCGCGAACAGCAGCGCGCGCTTGACCTCCGTGATCGCCTTGGTCACCTGGATTCCACGCGGGCACGCGTCGGTGCAGTTGAAGGTGGTGCGGCAACGCCACACCCCCTCGGCGTCGTTGAGGATCTCCAGCCGATCGGCGGCGCCCTCGTCACGCGAGTCGAAGATGAACCGGTGCGCGTTGACGATCGCCGCCGGCCCGAAGTACGACCCGTCGGCCCAGAACACCGGGCAGGAACTCGTGCAGCAGGCGCAGAGGATGCACTTGGTGGTGTCGTCGAAGCGGGCCCGGTCCGTCTGCGACTGGATGCGCTCGGCGGTCGGCTGGTTGCCGGAGGTGATGAGGTAGGGCATCACGTCGCGGTACGACTTGAAGAACGGCTCCATGTCGACGTACAGGTCCTTCTCCACCGGCAGCCCGCGCAGTGGGGCGATGGTGATGGTGACGGGCTTGCCGTCCTTCGGGAGCATGTCCTTCATCAGAACCTTGCACGCCAGGCGGTTCACACCGTTGACCTGCATGGCGTCCGAGCCGCAGACGCCGTGCGCGCACGATCGACGGAACGCCAGCGATCCGTCGATGTAGTTCTTGACGTACGTCAGCAGGTTGAGCAGACGGTCGGACGGCAGCGCCGGGACCTCGTACTCCTTCCAGCCGGCCGAGTCCGGATCCTCCGGGTTGAACCGGGCGATCTTCAGCGTGACCATGGTCGAGCCGGGCGGCACGGGACGGTTGGCGCCGGGGTCCTTGCCGTCGTTGGCCTTGGTGGTGTCGACTGCGGTGCTCATCAGTACTTACGCTCCATCGGCTCGTAGCGGGTCTGCACAACCGGCTTCCAATCCAGCCGGATGTCGGAGAGCAGGTCGAGTCCGCCCTCCTTGAACGCCATCGTGTGTTTCATGTACGTGGCGTCGTCGCGGTCCGGGAAGTCCTCGCGGGAGTGACCGCCGCGGGACTCCTTGCGGTTGAGGGCACAGACGACCGTGACCTCCGCCAGCTCCAGCAGGAAGCCCAGTTCGACGGCCTCCAGGAGCTCGGTGTTGAAGCGCTTGCCCTTGTCCGAGACGGTGACGTCGGCGTAGCGGGCCTTGAGGGCGCGGAGCTCGTCACGGGCCTCGGTGAGCGACTGCTCGGTGCGGAAGACCGACGCCTTGTCGTCCATCATGGCCTGCATCTCGCTGCGGATGTCCGCGGCGTTCTCGCTGCCGTGCGGGGCGAGCATGCGCTCCATCCAGTCACGGACCATCTGCTCGGGCTCGGCGGGCAGCTCGACGAAGTCATGGCCCGCGGCGTACTCGGCGGCGGCGATGCCGGCGCGGCGGCCGAACACGTTGATGTCCAGCAGCGAGTTGGTGCCCAGACGGTTGGAGCCGTGGACGGACACGCAGGCGCACTCGCCCGCGGCGTAGAGGCCGGGGACGACGTCCTCGGAGTTGCGCAGCACCTCGCCCTGCACGTTGGTCGGGATACCGCCCATGACGTAGTGGCAGGTGGGGAAGACCGGTACGAGCTCGGTCACCGGGTCCACGCCGAGGTAGGTGCGCGAGAACTCGGTGATGTCGGGCAGCTTCTCCTCGAGCACGTCGGCACCGAGGTGGGTCACGTCGATGTAGACGTAGTCCTTCTCGGGGCCGGCGCCGCGGCCCTCGCGGACCTCCAGGACCATCGAGCGGGCGACGATGTCACGGGGCGCGAGGTCCTTGATGGTGGGGGCGTAGCGCTCCATGAAGCGCTCACCGTCCGCGTTGCGCAGGATGCCGCCCTCACCGCGGACGGCCTCGGAGATGAGGATGCCCAGGCCGGCGAGGCCGGTCGGGTGGAACTGGTGGAACTCCATGTCCTCCAGCGGAAGGCCCTTGCGGAAGACCACGGCCATGCCGTCACCGGTGAGGGTGTGGGCGTTGGACGTGGTCTTGTACATGCGGCCCGAGCCGCCCGTGGCGAAGACGGTGGCCTTGGAGTGGAACACGTGCAGGTCGCCGGAGGCGAGCTCGTAGGCGACGCAGCCGGTGGCGACGGGGCCCTCGGGGGTCTCGGTGAGGCACAGGTCCAGGACGTAGAACTCGTTGAAGAACTCGACGTTGTGCTTGACGCAGTTCTGGTAGAGCGTCTGCAGGATCATGTGACCGGTGCGGTCGGCCGCGTAGCAGGCGCGACGTACGGGAGCCTTGCCGTGGTCACGGGTGTGGCCGCCGAAGCGCCGCTGGTCGATCTTGCCCTCGGGCGTGCGGTTGAACGGCAGGCCCATGTTCTCCAGGTCGATGACGGCGGTGATGGCCTCCTTGGCCATGATCTCCGCGGCGTCCTGGTCGACGAGGTAGTCGCCACCCTTGACCGTGTCGAACGTGTGCCACTCCCAGTTGTCCTCCTCGACGTTCGCGAGGGCGGCGCACATGCCGCCCTGGGCGGCGCCGGTGTGGGAGCGGGTGGGGTAGAGCTTGGTGAGGACGGCGGTGCGGGTACGCGGGCCCGACTCGATGGCCGCGCGCATACCCGCGCCGCCGGCGCCGACGATCACGACGTCGTACTGATGCTGGTGGACCTGACGATCGGTCATGGGTTACTCAGTGCTCGCTTTCGGAGAAGTGAAGTCCGCAGACGAAGACGGCCGCGGTCAGAGGTCGTAGGCGAGGCCGAAGATGGCGTAGGTGCCCAGGACCAGGACGAGGCCGGTGGCGACGAACAGGATCGAGTTGAGCCAGAACCGGGTCGAGTCCTTGCGGGAGTAGTCCGCGATGACGGTGCGGACACCGTTGCCGCCGTGGAGCATGGCCAGCCAGAGCATGAGGAGGTCCCACACGGCCCAGAACGGGCTCTGCCAGCGGTCCGCCACGTACGCCCAGTCGATGCGTTGGACGCCCTCGTCGATCATCAGACCGACGGTGAGGTGACCGATCGTGAGGATGACCAGCGCGACGCCCGAGTAGCGCATGAAGATCCACGCCGAGCGTTCGAAGTTGCCGCGCGAGCGCAGGCGGGGCGAGCGCGGCTGCGCCAGGGAGGCCGGCCGGTCGTAGGACGTCTGGAGAACAGGTGCGTCTGCCATGGTGATCGTTCCCCTTAGAGGTGCTGGAAGAGAAGGAAGAGGAGGCGGGCGGTGGCCGCGGCGAACACCACGACCCAGATCGCCAGGACGGCCCACAGCATCTGACGCTGGTACTTGGCGCCCTTCGACCAGAAGTCGACGAGGACGATCCGGAGACCGTTGAGCGCGTGGAAGAGCACGAGCGCGACCAGACCGATCTCCATGAGGCCGACGATCGGGGTCTTGTACGTGTCGATGACCGCGTTGTAACTCTCCGGGCTCACCGTGACGAGCGCGGTGTCGAGCACGTGTACGAAGAGGAAGAAGAAGATCGCGACGCCCGAGATGCGGTGCGCGACCCAGGACCACATCCCCGGGTCACCCTTGTAGAGGTTGAGCTTCTTTGTGGGGGCCGGACGCGCCGGCGCCTGCGCAGTACTCATGGGCTTGTCGTGCCTCCGAATCGTCTGGGCCTGATGCCATCGGCGCGCGTTCCGGCCCGAGAGCACAGCGGGCGCCTACTAGGACTTTAGACCTGAGATCTGACTAGGCGAAAGCAGGGTGGGTACCGTGGACCGAGCGGGTTCTCCCAGTTAGGGAAGCCTAAAAGATGTTACCGAGGGGTAAGCCAGGTGTCCCAGGACGAAACCGCAGCACAACACAACGCGATCGTCGCCGGCCTCACCGACGCCGCCCTCGCCGCCGCACGGGGTGCCTACCGTCCGTACTCCGGGCTGGGGGTGGGGGCCGCCGCGCTGGCCGTTGGCCCGGACGTGGACCCGCCCGCCGGCGACCCCGACGGGCGGGTACGGATGGTCGTCGGGTGCAACGTCGAGAACGCCTCCTACGGCCTGACCCTGTGCGCCGAGTGCTCGCTCGTCTCCGACCTCTACCGCACCGGCGGCGGGAGGCTGCTCGAGCTCGTCGTCGTCTCCCACACCGGGGACCCCCTCGCGCCGTGCGGACGCTGCCGACAACTCCTGCACGAACACGGCGGCCCCGGGCTGGTGGTCCACACCGCGCGCGGCGCGGTGCGCCTCGCCGAGCTCCTCCCGGACGCCTTCGGACCGGGGGACCTGCGGTGAGTGGCTCCGGGATGAGCGCGCGACACGACGCCGTGCGGATCATCGAGGCCAAGCGGGACGGGCGGGAACTCGACGACGACGAGATCGACTGGATCGTCGACGGGTTCACCCGCGGGGTCGTCGCACCCGAGCAGATGTCCGCGCTCGCGATGGCGATCTACTTCCGCGGGATGACCGACCGGGAGATCTCCCGGTGGACCACGGCGATGGTGGGCTCCGGAACCCGGATGGACCTGTCCGATCTGACCCGCGGCGGCAGGGTGGTGCCCACCGTCGACAAGCACTCCACCGGCGGCGTGGGCGACGCGATCACCCTCGTCCTGACACCGCTGTTGGCGACGTGGGACGTGGCCGTGCCGCAACTGTCGGGCCGGGGGCTCGGCCACACCGGCGGCACGCTCGACAAACTCGAGTCCATCCCCGGGTGGCGCGCGGACCTCGACGCCGACGAGATGCGTGCCGTCCTGACGCGGACCGGGGCCGTGATCTGCGCTGCCGGGGCCGACCTCGCCCCCGCCGACCGGGCCCTCTACGCGCTGCGGGACGTCACCGGCACCGTCCCGTCCATCCCGATGATCGCCACGTCCATCATGAGCAAGAAGATCGCCGAGGGCACCGGTGCGCTGGTGCTGGACGTGAAGTTCGGCTCCGGCGCGTTCCTGCCCGACCCCGCCGACGCCGCCGAGCTGGCGCGGGTGATGGTCGGGATCGGCGCCGCCGCCGGTGTGCGGACCAGTGCCCTGGTGACCGCCAATAACACGCCCCTCGGTCGCGCCGTGGGCAACGCGCTCGAGGTGGCCGAGGCGCGGGAGATCCTCGCCGGCGGGGGGCCTGCCGACATGGTCGACCTGACCTGCGCGCTGGCGCTCGAGGCGCTCGCCGCGGTGGGGATCCCGGACGCCGACCCGCGTGCCCGGCTGGCGGACGGGCGGGCCATGGACTCCTACCGGGCGATGATCTCCGCGCAGGGCGGGGACCCGGACGCGGTCCTACCGCGGGCGGCGCACGTCGAGGAGGTGCGGGCCCCGGCGTCGGGTCCGATCAGGTGGGACGCGCTCGGGGTCGGTCGCGCGTCGTGGTTGGCCGGGGCGGGGCGGACCCGCCCCGGCGAGGCGGTCGACCCGGGCGCGGGCGTGATGCTGCACCGCGTCGAGGGCGAACACGTCCGCGTCGGCGAGGTGGTGGCCACCGTCCACGCGGGCGACACCGCACGGTTGCCGGCCGCACTCGACGAGGTGGCGGCCGCGTTCGGGACGGGCCCGGATCGCGGTCCTGCCGGCGTGGTGACCGAGCGACTGCGCGGCTGGTGACCGTCCGGGAACGGACGCCGGGGACGACGCACCCCGGATCAGGCGAGGTCGGGCGTGGTGACGAGCTTCTCGACGTCGTCGACCAGGTCGCGCCACTCGGACGCCTCGTCGTCATACGGTGCGGTCGGCTCGAGCAGCTTGGCGTCGTCGGGGTTGAGGACGTAGTGCAGGTAGCGCCGTAGCGCCGACCCGCGCCCGGTCACCGACGCCTCGAGTTCGGCGTCGCCGACGTAGTTGGCCAGGTCGGTGACGAACTCGACCGCCAGGCCGAGCTGCTCGGAGTCCACCATCTCCGGCCCGACCTCGATGTCGCGGTCGAGCCCGGCCAGGACGTACACGTTGTCGTCTGTGACGTGCACGTCCAGGCTGCCGTCGGTCGCGGCGATCTTGACGCGCTCGTAGGTGGCCACCCGGCTCAGGGTGTCGTCGTCGTTGTCGGCCAGGTAGCGGGACAGGCCGCGCGCACTGGTGAAGACGTACGCCTGGTCGCCGTCGCCGAGGAACACCGGCCGGTCGCCCAGGTAGCAGCGCAGACTCAGGTACTCCTGGTCAGCGAACACGATCCTGACGGGGTCGATCCCGACGCTCTTCCAGAGCGAGCCGTCCGGGTACCCGGTCGGGGCGGGCTCGGGCTCCGGCTCCGGCTCGGGGAGCGCGGCCTCGGCGGTCTCCAGGTCGTGGCGCGCACGCTCGACCTCGGCGCGGTCGATCTCCGGGGTGGTCATGACGTCCTGGATGGCGTCGAGGACGTCGTCCCAGCCCTTGGCGACCGTCTTGCGGATGGATTTCCACAGCTTGAGCCCGTCGCGGCCGTAGAACTCGTCCATGCCGTGCGTGACGGACGCAAGCACCGGGTTGCCGTTGAAGAACTTGGTGACGGTGTCCAGTTCGCACACCTCGCCGATCGAGCGGGCGATCGCGAAGGACTGATCGATCTCGTCGACCGACGACTCGGTCGGATCGTCCCCGAGGAGCTCGAGGACGCCGACGAGGTCGTAGCAGTTCTCCTCGGCGGCGCGGAAGGCGAGCACGTCCGATCCGGCGAACTCCTCCCACGAGGGGTGGTCCTGCAGATCGTGCTCCGCGCCGCTGCGGACCAGGGCGAGGAGTTCGGCCGTCGAGTCAAAGGCGTAGAGGTCCTCGTCCAGCCCGAGGAACGCCTCCCAGTCGTCGTTGTCCTCCCGCCAGCTGGGTGCCCAGAGGGTCGTGACGTCTCCCTCCGGGAGACCGAGCTCGATCGGGACGATGTCCTTGGCCATGCCGGTCAGCATATCCACGGCTAGTCAGGCGGTGCCACGGCCCGCCGGGGCGGGGTCGGTGTGATGACGGGCGGCGTCCTCGGCCGCCCGCCTCCGACCGCTCACGGCGAGGGCCACCGAGCCCGAGACCAGCTCCGCGCGACGGGTGTTGGCCTGCTCCACGGCAGCCGACGTGGCCTCGAGGATCGACGCCGCGACCACCTCGGACCCGTGCCTGCGCAACCCGGGCGCCAGCACGAGGTCCACCACGCTCCCGCCGGAGTCCGCGGTCGCGGTGGCGAGTCGGTCCCGGCTGGTCGTCGAGATGCGCAAGGTCTCCAGCTGGTCGTGTGCCGACTCCCACTCGGTCGCGATCCCGCGCAGACGATCGAGGAACGCCTCGACGTCCAGTCCTCCGGCGCTCACCTGACAGACCCGCCCGGCTCGTCGCCCGGGTCCCTCTCGTCCCAGTCCCTCTCGTCCCAGTCGTCGGCGGCGAGGCGTTCCAGCAGATCGCGGGCGTCGCCCGCGGCCGCGGTGAGGCTGCGCAGGACCGCGCGCGCCACCTCCGCGGGCGGGCGGTCGAGGAGGGCCTCCGGAAGGGCCAGGCCCACCGGGACGCCGTCGGTGCCGACCTCGGCGACCACCCCGGTCATCGGGTCGGTGTGCCGGCAGCTGTCGGGTGCCATCAGCCGGTCGGACGGTAAAAGCCGTGGAACGACATGCCGATATTGTCGGTGCGGAGCCCGGACACCGCTACAGGGTCCCCGGCCTCCACGATCTGACCGTTGCCGATGTACATGGCGACGTGGCCGTCCCACACGAGCAGGTCACCGGGCAGGACGTCCTGCGGGGACACCTGGACACCCACGCCCTGTTCCTGGGCCAGGCGGGGGATCTCCACACCGGCGTCCCCGTACGCCCACTGCGTCAGGCCACTGCAGTCCAGCCCCTGGCCGGGAGAGGTGCCGCCCCACACGTACGGCACACCCTGCTGACTGAGCGCGTTGCGGACAGCGCCGGCGGCCTGCTCGTTGGGGGCGGTGACGACCGAGCCGTCGGGCAGGGTCACCTCGGTTCCGCCGCCGATCACCCCGGACCCGGCGTCACCGAACCCCGCCGTCCCGGGCACGAACCCGGACCCGGCGGCGGACTCCGCCGCGACACCCGACGAGCCACTGTCGAACGAACCGCCGTCAAACGAGCCGCCGCCCGCGCCGTCCGCGCCGCCGCCCGCAGCCAAGACCGCGCCGCCCGCGTCGCCGCCCGCAGCGAAGACCGCGTCCGGACCGGACTCGGTGTAGGCGACCATGGTGGCGTCGATCGCGCCGCCGGTGCCGGAACCGGCCCCGACCGTGCCCGGCATGCGGGGGGCCGGGGGGATACCGGCGGCGATGGCCCGCATCTCCGCGGTCGGCACCCTCAGCTCGGTCTGGACCCGCTCGGCCACCTGGATCCCACGCGCGAGGTGCTCGGCGGCCAGCCCGAGGAGGCCGGCCTGTCCCGGCGGGGTGAGGAGGGCCGGCCCCATGGCGGCCGCACGGGCGAGGAACTGCTGCACAATCCCTATCACCTCGACAGTCCCCCGGACCACGATCTCCGCGGCCACGGCGGTGACCCGCGCGATCTCCGCGGCGGACTCGCCGAGCGCGCCCATCGTCCGGCCGACCTCGGCGATCGAGTGCGCGGCCCCCAGGGAGGCCAGGGAGTCCCACGACTCCGACAGCAGACGTTCCAGCGGCGGGCCGAGTTGCTGCGCGGCCTCGAGTCCGTCACTGACCGGCCGCATGATGTCCTGCGCCTCGGCGGGGACGAACTCCTCCGCGGACAGCAGATCGAGGATCTGTTTGATGGGGCCGGCGTAGGCCAGCGCGTCGGCGATCACCGGATCACACCCACTTCCCGGTGAGATCGGCGCCGGCGGCACCGGCGGCACCGGCGGCGCCGATCGCCGCAGCGCCGGCGGCGTCGGACTCGTCGAAGAGCCTGGCCGTCTCCAACACGAGCTCCCCGGCGGCGTCGGTGACCCGCGTGAGCCCGGCCAACACCTCGCGGTGCCGCGCGGTCGCCGCCATGAGCGCGGACATGAAGTCGGCGCCCACGGGCCCGACCACGGGCGTCACCGCCTCGATCGGCAGCCCGTCCACCGCCTCGAGCGCACCCCCCAGCGTGTCGGCCAGGGTGGTCAGCCCCGTTCCCAGTTCGCGTAAACCGTCGACATGGACGTCGATCGCCCCGTCCGTCATGTCCTGCGTCCCCTCGTCGTTCTCTCTCGTCCCGTCACAGGGTTCGACGCGTCGAGAAGACGATCCGGTTCCAGCCGGTCCGGGATTTCCTCCGTATGGAATCCTGGCGGGCATGGACATCACCGTCGTGGATCACCCGCTGGTCGGGGACCGGCTCCGTACGCTGCGCGACTCCGCCACCGATACGGCCGGGTTCCGCGCTGCGATGGACGCCCTCGGCACCATGCTCTGCTACGAGGCCTTCCGGTCCGTGCCGACCACCGAGGTCACCGTGAGCACCCCGATCACGGACACGACCGCGGTCGCGGTGGACGGCGTGCCGCTCGTGGTGCCGGTGCTGCGGGCGGGCCTGGGTCTGTTGGATCCGGCCACCCGTCTGATGCCGGGCGCTCAGGTCGGGTTCATCGGCCTGGCCCGCGACGAGGAGAGCCACCAGCCGGTGTCGTACCTGTGCTCGCTGCCGGAGGACCTGGCCGGACGCCACGTCGTGGTCCTGGACCCGATGCTCGCGACGGGCGGATCGCTGGTGTCGACGCTGGAGACGCTCGCGGCGCGCGGCGCGACCGGGGTCACCGTGGTGTGCGTCCTGTGTGCGCCGGAGGGGATCGAGGCGGTGCGCGCCTCCGGGCTGGCCGCAACCCTGGTCACCGCGACGATCGACGAGCGCCTCGACGAGAACGCGTTCATCGTCCCCGGCCTCGGCGACGCGGGCGATCGCCTCTTCGGCCCCCGCTAGCCGGCAACCGACAACCGCCCACCGGCAAGCACCAACCGCTAGCCACCCACCGCGCCTGCGACCGCATCACCGAGCCGCGCGAGCCGGCGTGCGGCGTCGCGGCGGTCCGACGCCGAGGGCCCGGGCGGGGTCCACGCCTCGACGTACGTCTTGAGCAGCGGCTCCGTGCCCGAGGGCCGCACCACCGCGCGCGCACCATCCGAGTCCACGCGGATGCCGGCGGTCCCCTCCAGCGGTCGGACCTCGCCGACGGTGGTGAGAAGCCCGGCCGCCCGCCTCAGCGCCGCCGCCGGGTCCGTGTCGGCCGCCAGGGGCAGTGACACATTGCGCCGGAGGTGCGCCCCGAACTCCGTGGCCAGTGCGTCGAGTCGCGCGCCGACCGTCGGTCCGCCTGATCCGACCATCGCGCACCACACCGCGGCCGCCGAGATCCCGTCCTTGTCGGCCACGACGTCCGGCAGGACACAGTGCCCGATGGCCTCCTCGTAGGCGTACCGCAGCGGCTCGCCGGCCCGCACGAGCCACTTGAACCCGGTCAGCGTCTCCACGTGCCGACCGCCGCGCGCCGGGACCAGCAGCGATGGCACCCGCGAGGAGACGATCGTCGACGCGACGACCGGCACACCGAGCTCGTCGCCCGCGGTCGACCCCGGCAGCGGCGCGCGCAGCAGATGGTCGGCGAGTACCGCGCCCGTCTCGTCGCCGTCGAGCATCCGCCACCGCCCGTCCGGGTCGGCGAACCCCACGGCGCACCGGTCGGCGTCCGGGTCGAGCGCGATCGCGACGTCGGCGTCGATCCGCGCCGCCAACTCCAGCAGGCGCGCGGTCGTCCCGGGCCGTTCGGGGTTCGGGGAGGCGACGGTGGGGAAGTCCGGATCCGGGTCCGCCTGCTCGGCCACCAGCGTCACGTCGTGCACGCCGATCCCGGCCAGGACGCGGCGGCAGAGATCGCCTCCGACCCCGTGGACGGGGGTCAGTGCCACGCGGGGCGGCCGGGCGGGCCGTGGCAGGGCCGTGACGACGGAGGCCACGTAGTCGTCGACGAGCGCGGGGTCCACCCGCACCGATCCGGGTACGGCCGTGGGGACGGCGACCCCCTCCCGCGTCGCGGCGTGCAGGTGCCGCTCGATCCGGGAGTCCGTCGGCGGCACGATCTGTGCGCCGCCGCGTCCGTAGACCTTGATGCCGTTGTCGCTCGCGGGGTTGTGGGACGCGGTCACCACGAGCCCGGCCGCCGCGCCGCGCGCGCGGACCGCCGCGGCCACCACCGGGGTGGGGACGGGGGCGCCGGGGACGACGACGACGAGGTCGTGCGCCGCCAACACCGCAGCCACGACGTCGACGAATCGGGCCGACCCGTGCCGGGCGTCCCCGCCCACGATGACCGTCGACCCGGGTGATTCACGTTCCCGCAGGTACCGGGCGACGGCCGTGGCCACGAGGGTGACCGTCTGGTCGTTCATCCGGTCGGGTCCGGGCCCCAGGGGTGCGCGGACGCCGGCGGTGCCGAAGGCCAGCGGTGCGGGATCAGGCACGGGCGCGGTCACGGGTGTGCCCCTCAGCAGCGGGCGACGGCGGGGACGAGGGCGCGCAGGGCCCCGGTGAGGCGGTCGGATCCGGCGGCTCCGGCGGCGAGCACCTCGGCGTGGTCCAGCGGTTGCCCGGTGACGCCGGCGGCGAGATTGGTCACGAGCGACACCGCGACCACCTCGAGTCCCAGCCCGCGGGCCGTGATGGTCTCGGGCACCGTCGACATGCCCACGAGGTCGGCGCCGAGGGTGCGCAGCATGTGGATCTCGGCCGGGGTCTCGTACTGGGGGCCGGGCATGGCGGCGTAGACGCCCTCGGAGGGGCGGGTCGCAGACTCTCGCGTTGTCGTGGACCCGCTCGTGACCCCGGCCCCGGCGGCTCCGCCCGCGTCCACCGCGGCCATCGCGTCGGCGGCCGCCGCGCGCAGGCGGGGGGAGTAGGCGTCGACCATGTCCACGAACAGTGGCCCGGTGAGCGGCGAGCGACCGGTGAGGTTGAGGTGGTCGCGGATGAGGACGAGGTCGCCGACGGCGAGGTCGTCTCGCAGACCGCCGGCGGCGTTGGTGAGCACGAGCGCCCGCGCCCCGGCGGCGGCCGCGACGTGGGCGGGGTGCACGACGGGTCCGGTACCCCGGCCCTCGTAGAGGTGGGTGCGCCCGGCCACGGACAGCAGCGGCACCCCGTCGACCAGGCAACTGGTGACGGTCCCGCGGTGCCCGGCGACGGCGGGGGTGGCGAACCCGGGGAGGTCGGCGGGGGCGATGGTCACGGCGGTGCCTTGGTCGGCGAGTCCGGTCACTACCTCGGACCAGCCCGACCCCAGGACCAGGGCCACGTCGTGGTGGTCGCGGCCGCTCAGTTCGGCGATCCGGGCTGCGGCCGCGCGGGCCTCGTCGGTGGGCGTCAGCAGGGGCGCCATCCGCGTCAGGCGCCGGGGCCGACGTTGCGCGACGGGCGTGTGCGCAATTCGTGCACGTATTTCTCGGGGGCCCCCGCGCACTCGGCGGCGTCCGCGAGCAGGCCGAGGTAGCGCGCGGACGGCAGGCCTCCCTCGAAGGCGTCCATCACGTACAGCCATGCGAGCACGGTGTCGTCGGTGCCGGCCGGGGCGATGTCCACGGCGAACTCGGACTCCTGCGCGCCGACCGGGGGACCGTCGGGCACGGTGGGCCGGCGGGTGATGCGGACCCGGATCTTGCGCGCGGGCATCCGATCCGTGCCCTCCCAGCGGTCGAGGGCGCGCACGTCCTCGTCGGGGACGTCGTAGAGCACCACGAACACCCTGGAGTCCGGGTCCTCGACGACGGTGGCGACGGCGCCCTCCCACGTGGGGTCGTCCCCGGCGAAGGTCAGGCGCCAGCCCTCGAGCCAGCCCGTCCCCGCGAAGGGCGAGTGCGGCGCGCGGGTGTTCATCTGATCGGGATACATGTTCGTCCCGTACGCGGCGTAGAGAGGCACGCCCACAACCCTAGCCCCTTCGGCGGTGGCGGCCAGATGTCCCGGCGTCCCCGATCGAGACGTTCGACTACCGTGTACCGCGGACGTGACGCGATCCGCCACAGCGGGCTGCGGCGCCCGGCCCTTACCCCTGTGAGCCGTGGAGGACATGTGACGCAACGCATCATCATCATCGGCGGCGGCCCCGCCGGCTACGAGGCCGCGCTGGTCGCAGCCCAGTACGGTGCGGACGTCACGATCGTCGACTCCGACGGCATCGGCGGCAACTGTGTCCTCAGTGACTGCGTGCCGTCCAAGACGTTCATCGCCACCACCGGCGTGCGCACGGACATGCGCCGGGCCGAGGAGATGGGCGTCCAGGCGCACTTCGATCCCACCGCCTACAAGCTGGGTCAGGTCAACGGCCGGGTCAAGTCCCTGGCGCGCGCCCAGTCCGCGGACATCCGGTCGCAGCTCCAGCGTGAGGGCGTGCGGCTGCTGTCCGGACGGGCCCGTCTGCACGACTCCCAGCCCGGCATGGCCTCCCACCGGGTGGCCGTGACGTTCGACGACGGCCAGGAGAAGATCTTCGACGCCGACGTGGTGCTCATCGCCACCGGCTCCAGTCCCCGGGTGCTGTCGGGGGCAGAGCCGGACGGCGAGCGGATCCTCAACTGGCGTCAGCTCTACGACCTCACTGAGCTGCCCAAGCACCTCGTGGTCATCGGTTCGGGCGTCACCGGTGCGGAGTTCGTCTCGGCGTTCACGGAGATGGGCGTCAAGGTCACCATGGTCTCCAGTCGCGACCGTGTGCTGCCGCACGAGGACGCCGACGCCGCCCTGGTGCTGGAGGAGGCGCTCAGTGAGCGGGGCGTCTCGCTGGTCAAGCACGCGCGCGCCGACGCGGTCGAACACTTCGAGGACGGCATCATCGTCCGCCTCGGGGACGGTCGCACGGTCAAGGGATCCCACGCCCTCATCTGCGTCGGTTCCGTGCCCAACACCGAGGGCCTCGGACTGGAGAGCGCCGGTGTCGAGTTGCAGCGCAGCGGCCACATCAAGGTCGACCGCGTCTCGCGTACCACCGCGCCGGGGATCTACGCCGGCGGCGACTGCACCGACCTGTTCCCGCTCGCCTCCGTGGCCGCCATGCAGGGCCGCATCGCGATGTACCACGCGCTCGGCGAGGGCGTCAGCCCCATCAAGCTCAAGACCGTGGCCTCGGCCGTGTTCACCCGGCCGGAGATCGCCACCGTCGGCATCTCGCACGCGCAGATCGAGAGCGGCGAGGTACCGGCCCGCGTCGAGGTGATGCCGCTGGCAGGCAACCCCCGGGCCAAGATGCGCAGCCTGCGCCGCGGGTTCGTCAAGCTCTTCTGTCGCCCGGCGTCGGGCGTGGTGGTCGGCGGGGTCGTCGTCGCCCCCACCGCCTCCGAGCTCATCCTGCCGATCTCGGTGGCGGTGCGGAACCAGCTCACCGTGGGCGATCTCGCGGGCTCGTTCTCGGTCTACCCGTCGATGACGGGCACCATCACCGAGGCCGCGCGCCAGCTCATGCGCCACGACGACCTCGACTGACCCCGGCATCCGGTGCGATGGAGACGATGTCGCGTGCCCTGCGCACCGACCGGCGGGGCCGTTCAGGTTAGGCTAAGCTCCGTCGACGTCGACGACACGGCGTCGGGAACCGCTAAGGAGCCACAATGAAGCTGCGTCGTGTTGCAGCCCTGGCCGCCGCCGGATCCCTCGTACTCGGGCTGGCGGCCTGCACCTCGGACTCCGACGAATCGGACGCGCTGGTGCTCTACTCCGGTCGCAGCGAGAGCCTCGTGGCCCCGCTGATCGAGCAGATCTCGGACTCCACCGGGGTGGACATCGAGGTGCGGTACGCCTCCACCCCCGAGATGGCGGCGCAGATCGCGGAGGAGGGGGAGGCCAGCCCCGCGGACGTGTTCTTCTCTCAGGACGCCGGGGCCCTCGGTGCCCTCGACAACGCGGGCCTGCTGCAACAGCTCGACGAGTCCGTGACCGAGGTCGTCCCTCCGGAATACCGCGCGGCGGACGGCACCTGGGTCGCGACCAGCCTCCGGGCGCGCGTCCTGATCTACGATTCCGCGACACTGGACGAGGCCGAGGTGCCCGACACCATCGACGCGGTCCTGGCTCCCGAGTGGAAGGGGCGCGTGGGCTACGCGCCCACCAATGCGTCGTTCCAGTCCTTCGTCACGGCGCTGCGGGTGGACCGGGGCGACGAGGCCGCCGAGCAGTGGCTGCGGGACTTCCTCGCCAATGACCCGCAGACATTCGAGAACAACAACGCGCTCCTGCAGGCCGTCGACGCGGGCACCGTCGAACTCGGGCTGACCAACCATTACTACTGGTACAACTCGGCCGCGGAGAGGGGTACGGAGAACATGCGCGCCCGCGTGAAGTACATGGCGCAGGGTGATCCGGGAGCGCTGGTCAACGTGGCGGGCGTGGCGATCCTCGCCTCCACGGACCGCCCCGACGACGCCCGCCGCGTGGTCGAGGCATTCCTGGCCGAGCCGGCCCAGACGTACTTCGTCGAGGAGACCAGCGAGTACCCCGTGGTCCCGGGGATCGCCACGGACGCGGCCGGCCTCCCTCCGCTGGACACGCTCGGCGGCCCGGACATCGACCTCGGTCAGCTGGACGGTCTCGAGCAGACGCAGGCCATGCTCGCCCGCGTCGGCATGATCTGACGGACCGGACATCGACCTGCTGACGCGACTGCGCTGCGGCCGGCCCCTGCTCGGGGCCGCCGCCGTGCTGGCGTGTTCGGCGACGCTCATCCCGCTGGTCTACCTGGTCATCCGGGCGGGCGAACGGGGCCCGGCGTCCGCCGCCGAGGTGCTCGGCTCAGGTCGGACGCTGACCCTCCTCGGCAACACCGTCGTGCTTGTCGTGTTGGTCACCACCGCCAGCGTGATCGTCGGGGTGGGGATGGCGTGGCTCGTGGTCCGCACCGACCTGCCGGGGGCCCCGGTCATCGGAGCGCTCCTGTGCGTTCCGCTGGCCACGCCGTCGTATGTCCTCGGCTACCTCTGGGTGGCCGACTTCCCGGAGGTCCTCGGGTTGCCGGGGGCCGTCGCGGTGCTCACCATCTCCTGCTACCCGTACGTGTTCCTTCCCGCCTCCGCCGCCCTCCGGCGGGTGGACCCGGGGCTCGAGGAGGTCGCGCGCACCCTCGGGCACGGCACCACCCGTGCCGTGTTCGGGGTGACCTTCCGACAGATCCGACCGGCGGTCGCCGCGGGCGGGCTCCTGGTGGCGCTGTACACGCTGTCCGACTTCGGTGCGGTCGCGATGCTCCGCTACGAGGCGTTCACGCTGGGCATCTACCACTCCTACCGGGCGGCGTTCGACCGCGTCCCGGCGGCCGTCCTGGCCTGCGTCCTCATCGCGTTGGCCCTGGTCGTGATGGTCGGCGAGCGGCGGGCCCGACGCGGCGAGGTCGCGAGGGTCGGCGCCGGGGTGGACACGGCGCCCACCCGGATACCGCTGGGTCGCCTGAAGGGGCTCGCCCTCGTCGTCGTCGCCGTCATCCTCGCGGGCGGGGTGTTCGGCCCACTCGTCGGCCTCGCCCGGTGGGTGCGCGCCGCGGCGAGCGTGGACGTCTCGTGGGCGCCGGTGTTCCAGGCCGCCGGCACCACCGCCGGGGTCTCGGCCGTGGCGGCGCTGGCCACCATCGTGCTGGCGCTGCCCATCGGGATCCTCGCGGCACGCTCGGACGGGCTCGTCGCGCGGGCCACCGAGACCGTCGCGCAGGTCGGCTTCGCGCTCCCGGGCATCACGGTGGGCCTCGCGGTGGTGTTCGTCGGGATCCGGCTGGTACCGGGCCTCTACCAGCAGACACCGATGCTGGTGTTCGCCTACGTGGTGCTGTTCCTGCCGCTCGCGGTGGGAGTGGTGCGCTCGTCGGTCAGTGCCATCCCGGTGAGCCTCGAGGACGTCTCGGCCGGCCTGGGCTCCGGGCGTCTGCGCACGTTCGCCCGGGTGGTGGCGCCACTGGCGATGCCGGGGATCCTCGCGGGGGCGAGCCTCGTGTTCCTCAGCGTGGCCAAGGAACTGCCCGCCACGCTGCTGTTGCGACCCACGGGCACGGAGACGCTCGCCACCGCGATGTGGTCGCACACCGAGGTGGCGGCCTACTCGCAGGCGGCCCCGTACGCCGCCATGTTGGTCGTCGTGGCCGTCATCCCCGCGTTCGTGCTGAGTCGGTCGTTCGGCTGGGGCGCGGGCGGCCGAGGCGACCCGGGCACGGCGACCGCGGCCTCGGGCCGGGCGAACGAGACCGAACGGAGCGCGACGTGACCTGGAAACCCAGCCCCGGCGGGGTACTCGAACTCGACTCCGTCTCGGGCGGATACGACGGCTCCCCGGTGGTCCGCGGCGTCGCGCTCCGGGTGGAGGCGGGAGAATCGGTGGCGGTCCTGGGCGCCTCCGGGTCGGGGAAGACCACGATGCTGCGCATGATCGCGGGCCTGCACCCGGTGTCGTCCGGACGGATCCTCCTGGACGGCCGCCGCATCGACCGGCTCAGTGCCCAGCGGCGCGGGATCGGGCTGGTCCCCCAGCAGGGCGCGCTGTTCCCCCACCTGGACGTGGCGCACAACGTGGGGTTCGGCCTGGTGCCGCCGGGCCCCCTGGCGAGGTGGCGCGGCCGCGCCGAGCGTGCCGAGCGGGTCCGCGAGGTGCTCGACCTGGTCAGGCTGGCGGACCGGGCGGGTGACCGGCCGTCGCAACTGTCGGGCGGTCAGCAGCAGCGGGTGGCGCTCGCGCGGGCACTCGCCCCCGGAGCCGGGCTGATCCTGCTCGACGAGCCCTTCAGCGCGCTCGACGCGGCCCTGCGCGGAGCGGTGAGAGCGGAGGTCGCGGCGTTGCTCGCCGAGGCCGGGGCCACCTCCATCCTCGTCACGCACGACCGTTCCGAGGCGATGGCGACGGCTGACCGCGTCGCGGTCCTCATCGACGGTGAGCTCGCCCAGGTCGACACCCCCGAGCGGCTCTACCACCATCCGGTCAGCCGCGGGGTCGCCGACCTCTCCGGCGAGACCGTCGCCCTGCCGGCCACCGCGACCGGCGCGACCGCGGAGACGGTCCTCGGCACCGTGCCGCTGGACTCGCCCGCCGAGGGACGGGGGACAGTCCTGTGGCGCCCCGAGAGCCTGGAGGTGCGGGGAGTCGGGGCCGCCGGGCACGATGTCGGGTACGACGACGGGTACGACGACCAGGAGATCCGGGGTCACGCCGTGTGCACCGCCGTCGAGTTCGGGGGTGCCCGGACCCTGGTGCGGATGCGATTCGACGGCACCGACCAGATCTGCGCCGTGCCGGTACCCACGGGTCAGCGCGTCGGGACGGGCTCCCGCCTCGCCGTGCGTCCGCTGCGGCCGGCGGTCTTCCACGCCGTCTGACACCCCGTCGACCGCACCGGTCGACCGCACCGGTCGCCGCCGGGTCAGCCCTCGACGTCCGCCCAGCCCAGCGTCCGCTCGACCGCCTCGTCCCACCGGTCGATCAACCGCTGACGTTCCTCCTCGGGCATCCGCGGCGTCCAGCGGCAGTCCTCCCTCCACAGCTCACGGAGCCGGTCGGGGGAGTCCCACTGACCCACCGCCAGCCCGGCGGCGAACGCGGCACCCAGTGCGGTGGTCTCGGTGACCTCCGGCCGGATCACGTCCACCCCGAGGATGTCGGCCTGGAACTGCATGAGGAAGTCGTTGACCACCATCCCACCGTCCACCCGCAGCGAATCGGCGGACTCCCCGGCGTCGGCGACCATCGCGGCGGCCATCTCGCGACTCTGGAAGGCCGTCGCCTCGAGCGCGGCCCGCGCCAGGTGCGCCCGGGTGTGGAAGCGGGTCAGGCCCACCATCACGCCGCGGGCGTCCGGCCGCCACCGCGGGGCGAGCAGCCCGGAGAACGCCGGCACCAGGTAGCAGTCGCCGTTGTCCTCCAATGACGTCGCGAGGTCCTCGGTCTCGTCGGCGGTGGAGATCACCCCGAGGTTGTCGCGCAGCCACTGCACCAGTGACCCGGCCACGGCCACGGACCCCTCCAGGGCGTACACGGGATCGGCGTCCCCCAGCTGGTAGCAGACGGTGGTGAGCAGACCGTTCTCGCTGAACTGCGGCGTCGTGCCCGTGTTGAGCAGCAGGAACGCGCCCGTGCCGTAGGTGTTCTTGGCCTCGCCCGGCTCGAAGCAGGTCTGCCCGAACATCGCGGCCTGCTGGTCACCGAGGATCCCGGCGATGGGCGTACCGCCGAACATCCGCCGCGTCGTCACGTGCCCCAGCACCCCGGAGGAGGGGACGATCCGCGGCAGCATCGCCCGGGGGACGCCGACCTCACGGCACAGCTCGTCACCCCACTCCAGGGACCGCAGATCCATGAGCAGGGTCCGCGACGCGTTGGTGACATCCGTGACGTGGAGGGCCGCCTCGCCGTCGTCGCCACCCCGGCGCCCACCCGTGAGGTTCCACACCAACCACGAGTCGATGGTCCCCGCCAGCAGTTCCCCGGCCTCGGCCCGCTCGGTCCCGCGTTCGCCCCGCTCGTCCAGGTGCTCGAGGATCCACCGGATCTTGGGGCCGGCGAAGTACGTCGACAGGGGCAGGCCGGTGGCGGCGCGGAACCGGTCGTCGCCGTCCGGGTGGGCCTCGGACAACCGTGCGCAGATGCCGGAGGTGCGGGTGTCCTGCCACACGATCGCGTTGTAGACCGGATCGCCGGTCTCCCGGTCCCACACCACCACCGTCTCGCGCTGGTTGGTGATGCCGATGGCGGTCACCGCCGCCGGTTCGAGATCCACGCTGCTCGCGACCTGGGCCATGGCGGCGCGGACGTTCTGCCAGATCTCCAGCGGGTCGTGCTCGACCCAGCCCGCCCTCGGCAGGATCTGCCGGTGCTCGACCTGCGCCGTCGCCGCGGGCACCGGCATGCCCCGGTCGTCGAAGAGGATCGCCCGTGTCGAGGTGGTGCCCTGGTCGATCGCGAGGATGTAGGAGCTGCGAGTCACACGGCCAAGACTACGTCCGCGTTCGCGTGGACACGTCCGCCTCGCGCGTAGAGTCGTCGGCGACGGGCCGGAACCCGCGCACGGCCCCGGAGGGAGCGCCCATGCCCACGACCAGGTCCCGATCGGTCCTCGGCCCCGACCGCCGCGCCGAGGCCTGGCGCAGATTGTCGGAGGACACCTTCGACATCGTGATCGTGGGCGGGGGTGTGGTCGGCACCGGCAGCGCGCTCGACGCGGCCACCAGGGGGCTGAACGTGGCGCTCGTCGAGGCCCGCGACTTCGCCGCCGGCACGTCCTCACGCAGTTCGAAGATGTTCCACGGCGGGTTGCGCTACCTCGAGCAGCTCGATTTCGGCCTGGTGGCCGAAGCCCTCCACGAGCGCGAACTCAGCATGACGCGCCTGGCCCCGCACCTGGTCACGCCGCTGAAGTTCCTCTTCCCGCTCACCCGTCGGTTCTGGGAACGCCCCTATATGGCCGCGGGATTCGTGCTCTACGACGTGATGGGCGGCTCCAAGAGCGTCCCGCCGCAGAAGCACTACAGCCGCGCGGGAGCGCGCCGGGTGGCCCCGGGACTGCGCGAGGACGCCATCGTGGGCGGCATCCGGTACTGGGACACTCTCGTCGACGACGCCCGCCACACCCTCACCCTGGCGCGCACCGCCGCTCACCACGGGGCGGTCGTGGCCAACTCCACCCAGGTGATCGGCTACGTTCGGGACGGCGACCGGGTCACCGGTGTGCGGGTGCGTGACGCCGAGACCGGTCGCGAGACCGACGTCCGGGCCAGGGCCGTGCTCAACGCCGCCGGCGTGTGGACCGACCAGCTGCAGAAGATGCTCGGCGAGGAGGGCGGCTTCACCGTGCGGGCGTCCAAGGGCGTGCACATCGTGGTGGACCGCGACAAGGTGGACTCCGAGGCCGCGCTCATCCTGCGCACCGAGAAATCCGTGCTGTTCGTCATCCCGTGGGGCGAGTACTGGATCATCGGCACCACCGACACCGACTGGCAGCTCGACCTGGCCCACCCGGCGGCCACCGGCGCGGACATCGACTACATCCTCGGCCACGTCAACTCGGTGCTCACCACCCCGATCCGGCGCGAGGACGTCCGCGGCGTGTACGCCGGCCTGCGCCCGCTGCTCTCCGGCGGCGCCGACTCCACCGCCAAGCTCTCCCGCGAACACGCCGTGATGACCGTGGCCCCCGGCGCGGTGGTCGTGGCGGGCGGCAAGTACACGACCTACCGCGTGATGGCCGCCGACGCGGTGGACGCCGCCGTGGCGGAACTGGGGGAGCGGGCCGCCGAGGTGCCGCCGTCGACGACAGAGCGGATCCCGCTGCTGGGCGCCGACGGTTACCCCGGGATGGTCAACCGCGCCGACCGGATCGCCGACCAGTACGAGATCCGCGACGACCAGATGCAGCACCTGCTCGGGCGGTACGGGACGCTCGCCGAATACGTCCTCGAGCTCGCCGCCGACCGGCCCGACCTCCTCGATCCCGTCCGGGGAGCCGAGCGCTACCTGCGTGTGGAGATCGTGCACGCCGCCCTCGCGGAGGCCGCCCTGCACCTCGAGGACGTCCTCGTGCGCCGCACCCGGATCTCCATGGAGTACCAGCACGGTGGCGTCGACTGCGCTCGCGAGGTCGCCGAGTTGATGGCGGGAGTTCTCGGCTGGGACGACGACCGCATCGCCAGGGAGGTGGAGCTGTTCGAGCGGCGGGTCGCCGCCGAGGAGGCGAGCCAGGTGGCGGAGTCCGACGACGAAGCGGACGGATTCCTCCGGCGTGTGCCCGAGGTCCGGGAGTTCCTCGCGGACGCGACGTTCGATCCCGCCAGCGCCCAGCCCGTGGTCGACAGCTCGACCGGCTGACCCGGCCCGACTGGGCGCACCTGCGCGCTCTCGCTTACCTGCGCGCCCGGTCTGCCCGCATTGTGTGGGGGTGCGCGCCTCGAACGGTCCATCGCGGACGCGCAAAGCGCACGGGAAGCGAACCCGGCCGGCGGAACACCGCCCGGGCCCGGCGGAACACCGCCCGCGCTCTGCCGCTGACGTCGCAGAGCCCGGGCCGCCCGGTCAGGTGCTGGCGCTGACGCCGGAGGGCCCCGGCGACCGGAGTCGGTCGCCGGGGCCCTCCGGGCTGCAGGCTCTACCCGCGGATCACTTGATCTCGCAGAGGACCGTTCCCTGGGTGACGGCGGCACCGGCGTCGACGGCGAGGTCGGTGATGACGCCGTCCTTGTGCGCGGTGACCGGGTTCTCCATCTTCATGGCCTCGAGCACGGCCACCAGGTCGCCGGCGGAGACCTCCTGGCCCTCCTCGACGGCGACCTTCACGACCGTGCCCTGCATCGGAGCCGACACGGCGTCCCCGGACGCGGCCGCACCGGCGGCGCCACCACGGGTGCGGGACTTGGCCTTGCGGCGGACGGTCCCGCCGGCGTGCGAGCCGCCGAAGGCCAGGTCGCCGGGCAGGGAGACCTCGACGCGACGTCCGTCCACCTCGACGACGACCTTCTTGCGCTCGACGGGCTCGTCGTCGTCGGCCGGCGCACCGGTGGGCGACCACGGCTCGATCGGGTTGTCCCACTCCTCCTCGATCCACTTGGTGTAGATGTCGAAGCTCTTGCCGTCGCCGACATACGCCGGGTTGGTGACGATGTGCTGGTGGAACGGCAGGACCGTGGCCATGCCCTCGACCTTGTACTCGGCCAGGGCGCGGGCCGAGCGGGCGAGCGCCTGGTCGCGGTCCTCGCCCCACACGATCAGCTTGGCGAGCATGGAGTCGAACTGGCCGCCGATGGTGTCACCCTGCTCGACGCCCGAGTCCATGCGCACTCCGGGGCCGGTGGGCTCGTGGTAACCGGTGATGGTGCCGGGGGCGGGCAGGAAGCCGCGACCCGCGTCCTCGCCGTTGATGCGGAACTCGAAGGCGTGGCCACGCGGGGCGGGGTCCTCGGTGAACTCGAGCACCTCGCCCTCGGCGATCTTGAACTGCTGCAGGACGAGGTCGATGCCCGCGGTCTCCTCGGTGACCGGGTGCTCCACCTGGAGGCGGGTGTTGACCTCGAGGAAGGAGATCGTGTCGCCCTGGACCATGTACTCGACGGTGCCGGCGCCGTAGTAGCCGGCCTCCTTGCAGATGGCCTTGGCGGAGTCGTGGATCCGCTTGCGCTGGTCATCGGTGAGGAACGGCGCGGGGGCCTCCTCGACGAGCTTCTGGAAGCGGCGCTGCAGGGTGCAGTCGCGGGTGCCGGCGACGATGACGTTGCCGTGCTGGTCGGCGAGGACCTGGGCCTCGACGTGGCGGGCCTTGTCGAGGTACTGCTCGACGAAGCACTCGCCGCGGCCGAACGCGGCGACGGCCTCACGGGTGGCCGACTCGAAGAGCTCGGCGACCTCCTCCATCCTGTGGGCGACCTTCATGCCGCGACCGCCACCACCGAAGGCGGCCTTGATCGCGATGGGCAGGCCGTACTGCTCGGCGAACTTCACGACCTCGTCGGCTCCCGCGACGGGGTCCTTGGTACCGGCGGCCATCGGGGCGTTGGCCCGCTCGGCGATGTGGCGGGCGGTGACCTTGTCGCCGAGGTCCCGGATGGCCTGCGGCGGGGGGCCGATCCAGATCAGGCCGGCGTCGATGACGGCCTGCGCGAAGTCGGCGTTCTCGGAGAGGAAGCCGTAGCCGGGGTGGATGGCGTCGGCGCCGGACTTGGCGGCGGCGTCGAGGATCTTGTCGAAGACCAGGTACGACTCCGCGGAGGTGGTTCCTCCGAGAGCGAAGGCCTCGTCGGCCAGCTTGACGAACAGTGCGTCGGCGTCGGGCTCGGCGTATACGGCCACGCTGGCCAGGCCGGCGTCCTTCGCCGCACGGATCACACGGACGGCGATCTCGCCGCGGTTGGCGACGAGGACCTTGGTGATGTGAGAGCTGGCATGACTGGGCACTCAGGGCCTCCTGGAGGTAAACGTCTCTACTGTCGATCGGCCGTGGGGCCCACCGAGTTCTTCCGCAGTCTAATGAGAGGCCCCCCTCATGTGTGGTGTTGGGGGTCCAAGGGCTGGCCCGCGGGGGCGGGCCCGCGAGGCGTCGGGCGACCTGACCTGCGAGGTTGTTGTGGCCGTCACGTCCCCGGGTGGGGAAACCCGGGTGGATTCACGTCCGGAGCTCGGGTCGCCAGACGCGGTGGGCGTTGATTCCGGCACCCTCGAGGAGTCGTCTCAGCAGAGGCAGGCTGAGCCCGATCACGCTCGACGGGTCGCCCTCGATCCGGTCGATGAACCAGCCGCCGAGTGACTCGATCGTGAACGCGCCCGCGCACTCGAGCGGCTCCCCCGTGCGGAGGTACACGTCGAGGTCGGCGTCGGAAGGTGCGCCGAAGTGCACCGTGGTGTCGGACGTGTCGGTCTCGGAGAAGGTGACGGCGAGGGGGTCGTCGCCGGTGAGATCGGCCACGATCAACGCGTGGCCGGTGAGCAGGACCCCGTGACGCCCGCGCATCCTCCGCCAGCGCTCCATGGCGCGCTCGTAGGTGTGTGGTTTCCCCTCGAGGTGGCCGTCGACCAACAACATCGAGTCGCACCCGACCACCACGAGTGTGTCGGCGCCGGCCGACCTCGCCTCGGCCGCGAGCGACTCACCCTCGCGCTGCAGGACGTCCTCCGCCTTGGCGCGGGCCAGTTCCTCCACGACCCGCACGTGCGGGGTCCCCGGCGGCAGGGCGGCCTGCAGGGCGTCCTCGTCGACCTGCGGGTGACGGATGAGCGGGTCCACCCCCGCCTGCTCGAGGATCCGCAGTCGGGACGGGGAGGCGGAGGCGAGGACGAGCGCGATCATGGGCCTCAGCGTAGCCACCGGGTCAGGACCGCGGCAGCAGCATCGTGATGGTCAGCGTGGTGGGTTCGAGTGCCCGGACCCGGTGACGGAGCTTTGCTGTGAGGTGGAGGATTTCGCCGGTGCGCAGTTCGAGTGTGCGGTCCGGCAGGCCGAACTCCACGCGTCCCCGCAGCACCTGGACCAGGATGGGGTGGAACGCGGCGTGGTCGGGCATCTCCTGGCCCTCGTCGAACTCGAACGCGACGATCTTGGCGGTCTCGTCCCGGTGGACGACCGTGGCCCCGGGGCGGGTGGCGGACGGCGTCGCCCTCCCGATGACGTCGGTGTGGTGGGTGGCGGTTCCCTCGTCGGTCCCGGCGCGGCGGCCGTGATCGCGATCCTCGGCCGCGGGGTCGCGGGTGGAGCCGCCGGGCGCCCCGGCACCCCGCCCGGGGGACGTGGCCTCCCGCCCGTCGGAGGTGGCTTCCTCGGACATCGACGATCCTCCTCGGGAACTGCCCGCCGACCGGTCCGGCGGCGGTCCCACCACCCTACTGATCCGGCACAACGGCCCTGATCCACCGCAGCCGCCCCCGTGCCCGTACTCCGGAGTGTGCATCGGCACACACGGGGGACGGGGACGGGGGCGGCTCGTGGTGTGGTCGGTCCTCTGCGCTCAGTACTGGCGGCGGTTGAGGAACGAGCTCGGGCTGTATCCGAACGGCGGACGCAGGCGGTCCTCGTAGGATCCCCAGTCGTCCTTGACGCCGGTGTCGTGTTCGCTCGCGTGCGCGGCGTTCCCCTGCGCGGTCGCGAAGACCGCGGACAGGATGCCCACCTCCGTGGGAGTGGGGTTGCCGCCCACGATCTCGAAGAACGGCTTCTCCGGCTGACCGGCGGGGTCCTGCTGCTGCTCGGCGGTCACAGCGGGATGTTCCCGTGCTTCTTGGCCGGCACCTCGACGACCTTGCGGTCGAGCAGCCGCAGTGCCTGGGCGACCTGCAGGCGGGTGTGCGAGGGCGGGATGACCGCGTCGACGTAGCCACGCTCGGCGGCGACGTACGGGTTGACGAGCGTGTCCTCGTACTCGGCCTGGAGCTTGAGCCGGAGGGCGTCGACGTCCTCGCCGTTGGCCGCGGCCTGCTTGAGCTGGTCGCGGTAGACGAAGCCGACGGCTCCGGAGGCGCCCATGACGGCGATCTCGGCGGTCGGCCACGCGAGGTTGATGTCGGCACCCATGTGCTTGGACCCCATGACGTCGTATGCGCCACCGTAGGCCTTGCGGGTGATGACGGTGACCTTGCCGACGGTGGCCTCGCCGTAGGCGTAGAGCAGCTTGGCGCCGCGGCGGATGATCCCGTCGAACTCCTGGCCGGTCCCGGGCAGGAAGCCCGGTACGTCGACCAGCGTGAGGATGGGGATGTTGAACGCGTCGCAGGTGCGGACGAAGCGGGCGGCCTTCTCGGAGGCCTTGATGTCCAGGCAGCCGGCGAACTGGGTGGGCTGGTTGGCCACCACGCCCACGCTGCGGCCCTCGATGCGGCCGTAGCCGACGATGACGTTCATCGCGTACTGGCCCTGGATCTCCAGGAACTCGCCGTCGTCGACGATGTGCGAGATGACCTCGTGCATGTCGTACGGGCTGTTGGAGGAGTCGGGGATGATCGTGTCGAGATCGTGGTCCTCGAGAGTGAGATTGTCCTCGATCGCACCCTCGGCGACGGGGAACGGGAACCGCGGGGCCTCGGCACGGTTGTTGCTCGGGAGGTAGGAGAGCAGGTCCTTGACGAAGTCCAGGGCGTCCTGCTCGTCACTGGCGGTGTAGTGGGACACGCCCGACTTGGTCATGTGCGTGGTGGCGCCGCCGAGTTCCTCCTGCGAGACCTCCTCGCCGGTGACGGTCTTGATGACGTCGGGGCCCGTCACGAACATCTGCGACGTCTTGTCGACCATCACGGTGAAGTCGGTGAGGGCGGGGGAGTAGACGTGGCCGCCGGCCGACGGGCCCATGATCAGGGAGACCTGCGGGATGACACCCGAGGAGAGCACGTTGCGGTGGAAGATCTCGCCGTACAGGCCGAGCGAGACGACGCCCTCCTGGATCCGGGCGCCGGCGCCGTGGTTGATGCCGATCATCGGACGGCCGGTCTTGAGGGCCAGATCCATGACCTTGACGATCTTCTCGCCGTAGACCTCGCCCAGCGACCCGCCGAAGACGGTGGCGTCCTGCGAGAAGACGCAGACGCTCCGGCCGTCGATCGTGCCGTAGCCGGTGATGACACCGTCGCCCAGCGGCCGGCGCTCGGCGAGACCGAACGTCGTGGCCCGGTGGCGGGCCAGGGCGTCGATCTCGACGAACGAGCCCGGGTCGAGAAGGTTCTCGATGCGCTCGCGGGCCGTCATCAGGCCCTTGTCGTGGGTTTTGTCCACCGCGGCCTGCCCCATCGGGGCCCGGGCCTCGTCGAGGCGCCGACGCAGCTCGGACAGCTTCCCGGCGGTCGTGTGGATGTCGGGGGTCGCGGATGCCGTCGGTACGTCGTTAGACAGAGCCGAGTTCACGTCCGGTTCTGAGGCAGTCGTCATGTTGCAAGACTCTAACCAGTGACCCGCCTCCGTGGCGACGTGACCCGGCGTACATCCCCCGGCGGCGACCCCGACCGATGTCCGAGCGGCCACATACGCTGGGGGTCGTGCACGCAGATCCAGGTACCGAGACCCCGCCCAGGTTGGACGCCGACGCGCTCCGTCGCGCTCTGGTGGAGGGCCCGGACGCGCCGTACTCGTCGCTCGACGTCGTCGACGACATCGGTTCGACGAACGCCGAGTTGATCTCCCGCGCGGCCGGGGGTGCCCCGGACCGCAGCGTGTTGCTGGCCGAGCACCAGGCGTCCGGTCGCGGTCGCCTCGGTCGCGTGTGGACCGCCCCGCCGCGCACGCAGGTCGCCGTGAGCGTCCTGTTGCGCCCCGGAGCGATCTCGCCGACCCTCTTCGGATGGCTGCCCCTCGTCACCGGTCTCGCGGTGAGGGACGGGCTGCGGGAGGCCGGTGGCGTCGACGCGACGCTCAAGTGGCCGAACGACGTCCTGGTGGACGGGCGCAAGATCGCCGGCATCCTCGCCGAGATGACCACCGTCCCGGGCGGCGGGGACTTCCCCGTCCGGCTGCCGGCCGTGGTGGTGGGGGTGGGCATCAACGTCTCACTCACCCGCGAGCAGCTACCGGTACCCCACGCCACCTCGCTGGCGCTGGCCGGCGGGTCCGGTGACCGGGACCGCGTGGCCCGCGCCGTCCTGGAGGCGCTGGCCCTGCGCCACCGCCAGTGGGGCGAGTGCGAGCGCGGGAGCGGATCGACCGTTTCGGACCTGCTCATGACGACCTACACCGAGGCCTGCTCCACCGTCGGCGCCGAGGTGAGGGTCGAGCTACCCGGGGACGTCGTGCGGACCGGGCGCGCGGACAGGGTCGACCGCGACGGCCGCCTCGTCGTCGTCGACCCCGACGGTGAGTTCGCCGTCGCCGCCGGCGACGTCACCCACGTCCGTGGCGTCGGCGGTCGGTGGGGCGGCTGAGCCGTGGGTTTCATCCGATCGGTCCTCGCGCCAGGGGAGACGCTCATCGTCCACACCCACCCGCACTGGCGCGCCCTCGTCCGCCCGGCCCTGGTCACGGTGGTCGGGGCCGGTCTCGCGGGGATCGCCGGCGGCTTCATCGAGGTACAGGTGGTCCACGCCGGGGACCGTACGGCGACCTGGGCCATGGTCGCGGTGCTGTACGCCCTGGTCTTCCTCCGGTTCGGGCTCTGGCCCCTGACCCGGTGGGCACGGACCGACCTCGTGGTGACCGACGAGAGGGTGCTCTACCGGCCGGCCGGGTCCTCCCGGCGGTGCGTGGACGTGCCGCTGCGCAGGATCAGCGCCGTCAGGTTCCGCCACACCCTCACCGACCGCGCCCTGGGCACGGGATGCCTGATCCTCGAGCTCGGTCACCTGCCGCCGGTGGAGATCGACCACGTCCCGGAGGTCGCCCGCGTCCACGCCGCCGTCTACGACGAGCTCATGCGACTGCCACCCCCGCCCCCGCCCGCTCCGGTCGCCGCGGCGCCACGGTTCCGCTGGGGGCTCCCGGGGCGGCGGTGACGACCCCGCCCCGCGTGAGACCATGGGCGACGTGAACGACGACTCGCGCATCCGCCGCAATCCCCTCGGCACGCCCGTCGTGGCGATGATCGGCGGGGGACAACTCGCCCGCATGACCCACCAGGCGGCCGTCGCCCTCGGCCAGACGCTCCGCGTGCTCGCCGCCGACCCGCAGGACCCGGCCGCCCAGGTCACGCCGGATGTGGTGATCGGCGCGCACGATGATCCCGACGCCGTCCGCGCCGCCGCGGAGGGCGCCGACGTGATGACCTTCGACCACGAACACGTGCCCCCGCAGATCCTGCTCGAGCTGGAATCCGCCGGGGTCGCCGTGCGTCCCCGTGCATCCGCGCTCATCCACGCCCAGGACAAGTTGGTCATGCGGCGCGCGCTCGCGGAGATCGGCGCCCCTGTCCCGCCGTTCACCGGCGTGGACTCGCTCGCCGACGTCCGACGTTTCCACGACGAACAGGACGGGAACATCGTCCTCAAGGCCGCGCGGGGCGGGTACGACGGTCGGGGCGTCTGGATGCCGGGCTCGCTGGAGGAAGCCGAGCGGATCGCCGACGAGCAGCTCGCCGCCGGGGTGCCGATGATGGCCGAGGCCCGCGTCCCGTGGACCCGGGAGCTGTCCGCGATGGTGGCCCGGTCCCCGTTCGGGCAGGGGGCGGTGTGGCCGGTCGTCGAGACCGTCCAGCGTGACGGGATCTGCTCGGTGGCGATCGCGCCCGCCCCCGGGCTGCCCGACGACCTGCGCTCGGCCGTGCAGGCCACCGCGTTGCGATTGGCCGAGCACCTCGACGTGACCGGCGTGATGGCCGTGGAGCTGTTCGAGGTGATCGGCTCGGACGGTCGCCCGGGAGTACTGGTCAACGAGCTCGCGATGCGACCCCACAACTCCGGCCACTGGACGATGGACGGGGCCACCACCAGCCAGTTCGAGCAGCACCTGCGGGCGGTACTCGACTACCCGCTCGGCTCCACCGTCCCGACCGCGCCCCTCACCGTGATGGCCAACGTCCTCGGCGCTCCCGAGACGCCGGAGATGAGCATGGACGAGCGCGTCCACCACCTCGCCGCGCGGTTCCCGCACGCGAAGGTGCACCTCTACGGCAAGTCGGAGCGGCACGGCCGCAAGATCGGCCACGTCAACGTCCTGGCCGACCCGGGTGTTGACCCGGACGACGCGGACCAGGTGGCATCCGTCCGCGCGGTCGCGGAACTCGCGGCCCACTGGCTCTCCCACGGGGAGTGGGCCGACGGCTGGGACCCCCACTCGGGGGCGCCGGCCGGAGACTTCGAACGCTGAGCGCACCACCGGAACGCTGAGCGCACCACACTGAGGAAAGGCGACGGGATGACCGAGCGACACGGCGGGCCGCAGGTCGGTCTGATCATGGGCAGCGACTCCGACTGGCCCACCATGGAGGCAGCGGCGGAGGCACTCGCCGAGTTCGGGATCACCTTCGAGGTCGGGGTGGTCTCGGCACACCGCACCCCGCAGAAGATGCTCGACTACGCCCACTCGGCGGCCGGCCGGGGCGTCCGCGTGGTGATCGCGGGTGCGGGCGGCGCCGCGCACCTCCCGGGGATGGTCGCCTCGGCCACGCCGCTGCCGGTCATCGGTGTCCCCGTGCCGCTCAAGCACCTGGACGGCATGGATTCCCTGCTGTCGATCGTGCAGATGCCCGCCGGTGTCCCGGTGGCCACCGTGTCGATCGGCGGGGCGCGAAACGCGGGTCTGCTCGCGGTGCGGATCCTCGCCGCCTCCGACCCCGCCCTGCGCGAGCGGATGGAGGCGTTCCAGGCCGAGCTGGAGGCGATGGTCGAGCGCAAGGACGAGGCCCTGCGCCGACAACTGCTCGGCTGATCGCCACCGCGGGGGCGCGGCGGGGCCGACGGCGCCGACGGGGGCCGACTTCCGGCTGGTAATTTGAAGGGCCGGACGCGGCCTCGCGTCTCCCGCGGCGATACTGGCGGCCGACGAACGTCAGCGGCCCCTCCGCGAGAACCTGGCCGGCGCCCGCCGCGCGATCAGCACCGACGAATCCCTTATGGAGGCCCGCATATGTCCGGTAACCCCGACTTCGACCTGTACCGCCCGGCGGAGGAGCACGAAGAGCTCCGGGCCGCGATCCGAGCCCTGTCGGAGAAGGAGATCGAGCCCCACGCCGCGGCCGTCGACGAGGACGAGCGGTTCCCCCAGGAGGCCCTCGACGCGCTCAACGCCTCGGGTTTCAACGCGGTCCACGTGCCGGAGGAGTACGGCGGGCAGGGCGCGGACTCCGTGGCGGCGTGCATCGTGATCGAGGAGGTCGCCCGCGTCTGTGGGTCGTCCTCGCTGATCCCCGCCGTCAACAAGCTCGGCACCATGGGCCTGATCCTGGCCGGTGGGGAGGAGCTCAAGCAGAAGGTCCTTCCCGAGATCGCCGAGGGCAAGATGGCCTCCTACGCGCTGTCCGAGCGCGAGGCCGGCTCCGACGCGGCAGCCATGCGCACCCGCGCTCGCCAGGACGGCGACGACTGGATCCTCAACGGCAGCAAGGCGTGGATCACCAACGGCGGCAAGTCGACCTGGTACACCGTTATGGCCGTGACGGACCCCGAGAAGGGTGCCGGCGGGATCTCCGCGTTCATGGTCCACGCCGACGACGAGGGCTTCGGCGTGTCCAAGACCGAGAAGAAGCTCGGCATCAAGGGTTCGCCCACCGCGGAGCTGTACTTCGAGAACGTCCGCATCCCGGGCGACCGGATCATCGGCGCGCCGGGCACCGGCTTCAAGACCGCCCTGCAGACCCTCGACCACACCCGCCCGACCATCGGCGCGCAGGCCGTCGGTATCGCGCAGGGCGCCCTGGACGCGGCGATCGCCTACACCAAGGAGCGCAAGCAGTTCGGCCGCGCGATCTCGGACTTCCAGAACACGCAGTTCATGCTGGCCGACATGGCGATGAAGGTGCAGGCCTCGCGTCTGATGGTCTACACGGCCGCCGCGAACGCCGAGCGCGGCTCCGCGCCCGGTGGGGAGAAGCTGGGCTTCATGGCCGCGGCGTCCAAGACCTTCGCCTCGGATGTCGCGATGGAGGTCACCACCAACGTCGTGCAGCTGTTCGGCGGTGCCGGGTACACGCGTGACTTCCCGGTCGAGCGCATGATGCGCGACGCCAAGATCACCCAGATCTACGAGGGCACCAACCAGATCAACCGCATGGTCATGGCGCGTCAGATCCTGGCCTGATGCCCGTGCCGCCGGCCCGCTGACCGGTACACCCTCCACGAATCCGCTACTCCGATTCCGGATCTGCTACCCGCATCAGGGGAGCGGATCCGGAATCGGAGTAGCGGATTTCCGCGTCGCTGGGGCGCTGGGTCGCGGCGTCGTTGGGGCGCGTGTCGCGGGCGCCGGGCGGTCAGAGGGTGAGCGTGGTGCGTTCGGTGGCCGCCACGTCGGCGACCGCGGGGTCGTCCGCGTCTGCTCCCGTGACGAGCACCGCCGTGCCTCCGGAGGCGAACACCCGGGCCAGGACCTGCACCACGTCGTCGCGATCGGAGCCCGCCACGAGGGCGCGGCCCGCAAGGGCGGGGTCGGCCAGCTCGGACAGCGGAGCGCCGTCGAGGGCGAGCGGGCCCCCGCCGGAGGGCACGAACGCGTCCGGGTGGATGCGGCAGGCCTCGGCGAGGTCGGTGACGCCCGCGGGGACCTCGACGCCGGCGGCCGCCAGCGGGCGGCCCATCGGGTCGGTGGTCATGAGGAGGGTCTCGATGTCGGTGGGGTGGCTGGCGAGGCGGTCGGGGACGGTGACGACGGCGACGGCGTCGTCCGCGGCCCCTGTGCTCACCTCGGCGCCCGCCCACCAGGCGCCGAGGAGGACGCCCGCGGTGAGCCAGTGCGCGGGCAGGTCGCACACGATCACGTCGCGCGGCACCACCCCGAGTTCGTCGCGCAGGAGTCCGGCGATCTTCGCGGCCCAGTTCGCGGTGGAGGTGACAGACAGTTCCACTCGTGACGGGGCGGCCTGGTTGTAGTGGGTGACCATGGGGGTTCCCGGGTCGAGTGCGAGGAGCGGCTGCAGGACGGTGTCGGCGGCGGTGGTCACTCTGGGCCTCCCGGGTGGTGGTCGGTCAGTGGGCGCAGTCGGTCGGTGGGCGCAGTCGGTCAGTTGACGCAGGGCACGTCCGAGCCGGCGTCGAAGGTCGGGCGATCCGCGATGGACGGCGGCAGCGGCGCATAGGAGGAGGTGGTGGGGGAGTAGGACTCGGTGCCGGCGGCGTTGCCGGTGGGGCCACTGTAGTCCTCGGCCAGGACGACGCGGACGGAGCCGTCGGGCAGCGCTGGGTCGACCTGCACGGGCAGGCCGCCGAGGGCCTCCGATACGGCAAAGGCGGCGTCGTCGTCGGCGGAGGCTGCGGCGACGTGCGAGGTGTAGGCGGCGGCCGGGTCGGTGAGCAGGTCGCCTGCGGTGTAGCCGAGTTCGGTGAGGGCTCCGGAGACCTGCGCGGCCAGACCGTCGATCGCGGTGGTGTTGACCACGGAGACCGTCACCTCGGCGGGGTCCGGCCCCGGCGCGTCGGTGGGGGTCTGCTCCGGATCGGTGGTGGCGTCGGCGTCCGCTTCCCGATCCTCGGTGCTGGCGAAACCGGCCACGAACTCCGACACCTCGGCGGGGTCGGCGGTGACGATGGACTCGCCCCACTCGGTGAACGAGTCGATGCTGGTGACCGGGATGGTCTCGAATCGGACGTTGCCGCCGCTGATGTCCTGGAGCTTCATGGCGAAGTCGACGAAGTCCCAGTTCTCGTCGATGACGAAGGACCGCTTGGCGGCGTCGACCAGCGCACCGAGTTTCGAGGGGTCGGCCAGGGTGCCGGCGGAGAGGATCTTCTTGACCAGCTGGGACATGAACACCTGCTGACGGACGATCCGGTCGAGGTCGCCCGCGGGCAGGTCATGGCGTTGGCGCACGAAGCTCAGGGCGTCCGATCCGGAGACCGTCTGGACGCCGGCACGGAAGTTCGCGCCCGACAGCGGCTCGTCGACCGGCTCGTTGAGGCAGACGGGAACGCCGCCGACCGCGTCGGTGAGCAGTACGAACCCCAGGAGGCCGATCTCGGCGTAGTGGTCGGCCTGGACGCCGGTGAGATCCTCGACGGCGCCGATGAGGCCGTTGCGCCCGGCCTTGACCGCGGCGCGCTGGTCCTCCTCGGTCAGTCCACCGTCCGGGTCGGACGCGACGGCACGCTCGAGATGGGCCTCCTTGTTCGCGGCGTAGACGCCGTTGATCTTGCTCCCGCCGACCGAGTTGGTCTCCACGTAGACGTCGCGGGGGATGGAGATCGCGGTGGCGGAACTGCCGTCCTCGGGGATCCTGATGAGCAGGATCGTGTCGGTGTTCTCGCCCTCCTCCTCGCCGGTCCGGATCGTGGCCAGTTCCTCTTGGCTGAGGGGGTTGCCCTGCGCGTCGGTCCGGTTGTCCGTGCCCACCAGAAGGATGTCGACGGCGCCGTCGAGGCCACCGTCACCCACGTCGAGACCGCCGGCGGAGGTCAGGTCCGAGCTGAGTCCGTTGAACAGGGTCCACCCGACGCCGGTGACCAGGAGACACAGGGCGGAGACGAGGGCGGCCACGACGCGACCGACCCGGTACGCGACCGGGCGGGCCGGGGTGGCGTGACGCCGTCTCCGTGCCCGGCCGGGGGCACGACGGGGAGTCGCTGGCAGCTCGGCGCTCATCCACCGTCCTTGTCGTCGAGTAGGGCCGCTCGAGGCCGCCGATGATGATCAACGGTACCGCGCCGCGCGCCGGGCGTCGGAATCCGTGGGGTGCGTCGTAGGGTGTTTCGCGTGACGACCCGACTACCCGTCGTGACGGTGACGTACTCGCCGGGCGACCACCTCCGCAGCTTCGTCGAGACCCTCCCCGCGGCCACGACCCGGCAGGTCGGCCTGGTGATGGCGGACAACGGGTCGACGGACGGGGTGCCGGAGGAGGTCGCGGCGGAGTACGGGTTCGCCGAGTTCTTCCCCACGGGCGACAACCTGGGGTACGGCACCGCCATCAACCGGGCGGTGACGCTGATCGCTGGCCGGCCGGAGGATTTCGACCAGGAGTTCGTCCTGGTGGTCAACCCGGACGTGACCTTCGAACCCGGGTCGGTGGACGAGCTCCTCGCCGCCGCCGCACGCTGGCCGCGGGCCGCCGCGTTCGGCCCGCGGATCTCCGAGACCGACGGGTCCGTGTACCCGTCCGCCCGGGCGGTGCCACGTCTGGGCGCGGGGATCGGCCACGCCCTGCTCGGCCAGGTGTGGCCGCGGAACCCGTGGACGGCGGGATACCTCGACGACGCGGACATGGAGACCGAGCGGGCCGCCGGGTGGCTGTCGGGTTCGTGCCTGCTGCTGCGCCGGGCGGCGTTCGATGCCCTGGGCGGGTTCGACGAGCGGTATTTCATGTACCTCGAGGACATCGACCTGGGCGACCGTCTCGGCAGGGCCGGGTGGCAGAACGTCTACGTGCCCGCCGCCGTCATCCACCACGACCAGGGTCACGCTGCGAACGCGGTGCCGGAGTTCACCCTCCGGGCGCACCACCGCAGCGCGTACCTGTTCCAGGCGGACAGGCACCCACACGCCTGGCAGGCACCGATACGCTGGGCGCTCAGAGCGGGCCTGGAGTTGCGGTGTCGCCTGGCGATCCGGTCCGCCCGGCGCGCCGCGGGCTGAGCCCGACACCCCGGAACCGAGACCCATCCACCGGCCACCGGAGCGGGGCGAGCGCGCCCCCGCCCGCGGCCCTTTCGACAGCAGGAGCCTTCACCGTGACCTCGACGACCCCCGGGAGTGCCACCGCCGACGACGACCTGATCGCGGACACCGAGGCGGTGGTGCTGGTCGGCGGCAAGGGCACCCGGCTCAGGCCCCTGACGATCTCGGCGCCCAAGCCGATGCTGCCCACCGCGGGCCTGCCCTTCCTGACCCACCTGCTCTCCCGGATCCGGGCGGCCGGCATCCGGCGCGTCGTGCTGGGGACCTCCTTCAAGGCCGAGGTCTTCGAGGAGTACTTTGGCGACGGGTCGGCCCTGGACCTGGACATCTCCTACGTCGTGGAGAGCGAACCCCTGGGCACCGGCGGCGGCATCCGCAACGTCCTGTCCGAGCTCACCGCCTCGACGGTCATGGTGTTCAACGGCGACGTCCTCGGCGGGACCGACCTGCGGGAAATCCTCGCCCTGCACCGCGAGAAGAACGCCGACCTGACGATGCACCTGGTCCGCGTCTCCGATCCGCGCGCGTTCGGCTGCGTCACCACCGACGACGACGGGCGCGTCCAGGACTTTCTGGAGAAGACCCAGGATCCGCCGACCGACCAGATCAACGCCGGCTGCTACGTGTTCCGCCGTGAGCTCATCGAGCAGATCCCCGAGGGCCAGCCGGTGTCGGTCGAGCGTGAGACCTTCCCCCAGTTGCTCAGTGAGGGCCGGCGCGTCTACGGGTTCGTCGACTCCGCCTACTGGCGGGACATGGGCACGCCGGAGGACTTCGTGCGCGGCTCGGCGGACCTGGTCCGCGGCATCGCTCCGTCGCCGGCGCTCGACGGCCACGCGGGGGAGTCCCTGGTCCACGAGGGTGCCGGGATCGGGGCGGGCGCCGTCCTGGTCGGCGGGACCGTCGTGGGGCGCGGCGCGGAGATCGGGGCCGGGGCCAGACTGGACGGCGCGGTCGTCTTCGACGGTGCCCGCATCGAGGCCGGGGCGACGGTCGAGCGTTCGATCGTCGGATTCGGCGCGAGAATTGGCCACCGGGCGCTCATCCGGGACGGCGTGATCGGTGACGGCGCCGACATCGGTGCGCGCTGCGAGCTCCTGCGCGGTGCCCGCGTGTGGCCGGGGGTGCAGATCCCCGACGGCGGGATCCGCTACTCCACCGACATGTAGGCCCGGCCGGCCTTCGCCACCCATCCGATGTCTCGCCACCCATCGGATCCGGCAGGTGGCGCGACATCGGATAGGTGGCGCTCATGGCGGCTACCGACTCACTCGACCGTCAGGTAGGCGTCGCCTGCCGGCCGCGGCTCCCGTGGCGGGACCGTCTCGGCGGGCACGCCCACCGCGACCGCGCCGAGCGGCCGCCACGAGCCCGGCAACCCCAGTTCGCGGCGGGTGGTGTCGGCGGCGAAGATCGTCGACCCCACCCAGCACGAGCCCAGGCCGCGCGCGGCGAGCGCCACCAGCAGCGACTGCACCGCGGCACCTCCGGCGACGGTGAACATGGTCTCCTCGCAGGCGGCCCGGCGGGCGTCCGGGTAGTCGTGTGCACCGGCGTCGTCGTCGACGAACGGCAGGATCAGCTCGGGGCAGGTGCGCAGCAGGTCACCGCGCCCGAGTCGACGGGCCAGGATCTCGCCGGTGTGCCCGTCGGCGCGCAGGTCGCGTTCCCAGTCCGCGCGCAGGGCGTCCAGCAGCCGCATGCGCGCGCGGCCCGCGACGCGCACGAACCGGACGGGCGTGGAGTGGTGCGGTGCGGGGGCGGTGAGCGCATCCGCCACGGCGCCGGCCAGTAGGTCCGCGTCGACGGACTCGTCGGAGAACCGTCGCACCGAGCGACGGGCGGGAACGGCCTCCCGCCGCCCCAGCGCCACCGCTTCGGCGGTGCCCAACCGGAACAGGTCCGAGGACCCGTCCCTGACCAGGTCACGGGCCCGCCGGGGGACGTCCACCTCGTCGTCGTCGTTGTTGGTGTCGTCGTCGTCGCCGTTGTCGTGACCGTCGTCCAGCAGCAGGTGCCCGATCCCGCGCACCACGGCGACCGGTCGCGCCCCGAGCTTGCCCTTGACCAGGTCCGCCGCTGACGCGATCTCGTCGGCCACGGCGACGTCGGTCACCAACAGTTCGTTGCCCTGGCGGTCCACGGCGCCGTCGTACCCCACCGACACCCGCAGTCCGGCGGCGCCGATGGCCATGTCGATCTGGCCGGTGCGCCAGGCCCGCCCCATCGTGTCGGTGACGACGACGGCGACGCGCGCGCCGGTGAGGCGTCGGAGTTCGCGGGCGAGCGCGGCGGCGGAGGCGTCAGGATCCTCGGGGAGCAGCGCGAGCTCGCGGGCCTCGACGTTGGAGCCGTCGACCCCGGCGGCGGCCTGGACGATCCCCAGCCGGTTCTCCGTGATGAGCGTGCGGTTGACGCGCGCGACCACGCGGACCGACTCGGCGTCCACGAGCCGCCGGCGCAGGGCGTCGCGCTCGTCCGGGTCGGTGGGGGCGGGAACGATCCGCCCCTCGGTCTTGGACAGCACCTTGGAGGTCAGCACCACCACGTCGCCGTCGACGAGGCCGTGCCGGTCGGCGGTGAGCGCGTCGGCGAGGGCGCGCGCGAGGTCGTCACCGGGCCGGAACTCGGGCAGGCCGTCGGGTGCCCACATGACGACGTCCGCGGGCGCGGCGTGTTCGACGGTCCAGCGGCGGATCTCGGGGAGCGCGCCGTCGGTCATCGGTCGGTCCGGGCGGGGACCTCAAGGCCGGCCAGGTCGATCGCGGCGGCGACCATGTCCGCGGTGGCGTCGGGGTCGGTCATGAGCAGCGGGACCTCCCGGATCGCGACGCCGTCGACCGCGCCGGAGCCGTCGGCGGGCGCGTCGCCCGGGGCCACGAGCCAGCCGTCGAGCAGGCCGGTGCCGGAGCGGGCGCCGTAGTGGCGCGCCACGGCCGTCGCGGAGGTCTCGACTCCGATCGCCGTGAGGCACGTGTCGGCCATGCCGCGCAGCACCGCCCCGCCGATCACCGGGCTGATGCCCACCACGGGGGCGGGGGTGGACCGCAGCGCGGCGCGGATCCCGGGCACCGCGAGGATCGCGCCGACGGAGACCACGGGGTTGGAGGGGGCGACGACGACGAGGTCGGCCGTCTCGATCGCCTCGAGCGTCTCCGGGGTCGGCGTGGCGGCATCGGCGCCGACCTGCACGAAGCCGGAAGGCGTCAGTTGCGCCCGGTGCTTGACCCACCACTCCTGGAAGTGGATCGCCCGCGGGCCGGGGGCGTCCGCGTCAGGGCCGTCGCCGGGGGTCGCCGCGTCGCCCGCGCCGGTCCCGTCGTCGGCCGTGCCGCCGGTCACGACCACGTGCGTCTCGCAGCGGTCGTCGGTCACGGGCAGCAGGCGCACGCCGGGGGACCAGCGGGTCGACAGCGCCTCGGTGACGTGGGTGAGCCGGTAGCCGGCGTCGAGCATCTGCGTGCGCACCAGGTGGGTGGCCAGATCCTTGTCGCCCAGCCCGAACCAGTCGGGCTGCACGCCGTATGCCGCGAGTTCGTCCCGGCAGTTCCACGTCTCCCCGGCGTGGCCCCAGCCGCGCTCGGGGTCGATGCCGCCGCCGAGGGTGTACATGCAGGTGTCGAGGTCGGGGCAGATGCGGACCCCGTGCATCCAGGCGTCGTCGCCGACGTTGACCACCGCGTCGATACGATGCGGCGAACCCGCTCGGGCGGACTCGGCGTCCAGTCCGAGTAGTCGGCGGGCGCCGAGCAGGAAACGGGCGCCACCGACGCCGCCGGCCAGAACACAGATCTTCACACGGACGAGAGTAGTGACGGTGCGTGCGACGCTGCGCCGGTGGGCCGGACAGGCCCGGTCCGGGAGGGTGGCGGGCGCGCCGGGGACGTGTCCCACGCCACAATCGGGGCGGCGTGTCACCGGCCGCGGCGGGTGGGGAAAATGGTAGGTATCCCCGATTTCGCTTGACCTACGCGGCTTGCATGTGTGTAATCACAGGTGTGTCATTCCCTGGTGGGTGACGGTAAACATCGCACAGACATCAGACAATCCGCGATCCGGCAGGGCTCCCTCGGCCGTGTCAGCGACGGGCACTCCGACGCGGACCATCGCGCACGAACATGCAACACGAAGGGATGACCGTGGATCGACAGTCACGCACCGTCGCGGGACCCGAGCTGGCCCTGGTCGACCTCGGTGTCTCCGGCCTGTTCGTCGAGGACGAGCAGGAGAGCTGGCAGGAACGGGCTCTGTGCGCGCAGACCGATCCCGAGGCGTTCTTCCCGGAGAAGGGCGGGTCGACCCGCGAGGCCAAGAAGATCTGCACCGGCTGCGAGGTCAAGGCCGAGTGCCTCGAGTACGCGCTGGCCAATGACGAGCGCTTCGGCATCTGGGGCGGGCTGTCCGAGCGTGAGCGGCGGCGCATCAAGCGCGACGCCGTCATGTGAGCCGCGTGCGGGTCATCCCAGCCCGTCACCCGGCCCCGTCTTCCGGCGCCACCTCCCACCCCTGACCGCCCCGTACCGGGCGGTCAGTTCTCGTCGGGGCCGGCCTCGACCTCGTCGGGGGAGAGTTCCAAGTGCTGGGAGACCAGTTCGACCAGCACGGAGTAGATGAGGTCCCGCAGGTCATCGCTGTCCGGCGCGCGCCGGGACAGGGGCTTGCGGAACAACACCAGCCGCGCCCGGGTCGGCTGCCCCGAGCGGTCGACGCCCGCTGGCACCAGGCGGGCGAGCGGGACGTCGCCGTCGGCCACGACCTCCTCGGGCCACGTCTCGCCGGGACGCAGTCGCATGCGGGGCACCATGTCGACCGCGAGGTCCAGATGCACCAGTCGGGAGTGCCAGTGCTGGTCGATCTCCGCGAACGCCTCGAGCGCGGCGGCGTCGAACTCGGCCGACCGGCTGCGCCACCTCGGCACCTCCGGGGGCAGGATCGGGCCGCGGGGGCCGTGCCCGCGTCGGTCCGCCCGCCGGGAGGTGACCACACGCGGGCCGCGACGCCCCGGGTCCCCGGGGAAATCTCGGACCGAGATCCGGCTGCCGGCGCACACGTCGCTCTGGCCGGCACCGGGGATCGCGGTGCCGGTGGGCGGTCGGCCGGGTACCGGGGCGGTGGGGGTCATGGCGCGAGGATAACCCCGCTCGTGGCGGGTGCGTCGAACCGGCGTGGGCGGGTCGCGGCCCCTCCGCCCCGGGTGCGGGACTACCCTGGGGCCTCGTGAGTGAGAACCGTCGTTGCTGCCGTCCGGGATGTCCCAACCGCGCGGTTGCCACGCTCACCTACGTCTATGCGGACTCCACGGCCGTCATCGGTCCGCTGCCCGCGGTCCGCGAGCCGCACGCCTGGGATCTCTGCGCGGCCCACGCACTGCGCATCACCGCCCCCCGGGGCTGGGACCTGGTGCGCCACCCGGACATCGACACCTCGGCCGAGGACTCGGACCTCACGGCGTTGCTCGACGCGGTCACCGGCGGCCCGGTCGGCGGACGCAGGACCGGCGCCGCCCTGGTCGACGCCGATCGCCTGCGCCGTCTCGGGGTCTCCGATCCCGGGCCGGTCCTCGACGACGCACGGAGCCGCACGGAGGAAGGGTCCGGCCCCGCCACCGGTTCCCCCGGCGCGACCGGACGTCCCCACCTGCGGGTCGTGCCGGACATGGCCACCGCGCCCGACGCCGGGGCCGGCGGGTCCGGTGACGGCCGACCGGAGCCGGGCCCCGCCCCCCGCTGAGCCGCGGGCCACGAGGTCGGTCCGCCGCCAGTACGGCGCGGGTAGGGTCAGGCAGAACACCGACCGACCCGTCTCACACCCCTGGAGCAACACGTGGCACGTAGCGCCGAGTCCGTCCGAGCAGTCATCAAGGCGTACGACGTCCGTGGTGTCGTCGGCGAACAGATCGATGAGGATTTCGTCCGCGAGGTCGGGGCGTCGTTCGCCCGCCTCATGCGTTCGGAGGGTGCCGGCACCGTGGTGATCGGCCACGACATGCGGGACTCGTCCCCGGGCCTGTCCGCCGCCTTCGCCGACGGGGTGACCGCCCAGGGACTGGACGTGGTGACCATCGGCCTGGCCTCGACCGACCAGCTCTACTTCGCCTCCGGTTCACTCGACTGCCCCGGTGCCATGTTCACCGCCAGCCACAACCCCGCCGCCTACAACGGCATCAAACTGTGTCGCCCCGGCGCCAAGCCGGTCGGGCAGGAGTCCGGCCTGCGGACCATCGCGGACGAGGTCATCGAGGGGGTCCCCGCCCACGACGGCGAGGCCGGCACCGCCACCGAGCGGGACGTCCTGGACGGCTACGGCGAGTATCTGCGCGGACTGGTCGACCTGTCGGGCATCCGCCCGCTCACGGTGGCGGTGGACGCCGGCAACGGGATGGGTGGCCACACCGTGCCGGCCGTCCTGGGCGGTCTGCCGCTCGAGATCGTGCCGCTGTACTTCGAGCTCGACGGCAACTTCCCCAACCACGAGGCGAACCCGCTGGAGCCGGCCAACATCGTCGACCTGCAGGCCCTCGTCAGGGAGAGCGGGGCCGACATCGGCCTGGCGTTCGACGGCGACGCCGACCGGTGCTTCGTGGTGGACGAGCGCGGCGAGCCGGTCGCGCCGTCGGCCATCACCGCCCTCGTCGCCGAGCGTGAGCTGGCCAAGGACCCGGGCGCCTCGATCATCTACAACCTCATCACGTCCCGGGCCGTCCCGGAGCTCGTCGAGGAGAAGGGCGGCGTCGCCGTCCGTACCCGGGTCGGGCACAGCTTCATCAAGGCGCAGATGGCCGACACCGGTGCCGTCTTCGGAGGGGAGCACTCGGCGCACTACTACTTCCGCGATTTCTGGGGCGCCGACTCGGGCATGCTCGCCGCGATGCACGTCCTGGCGGCGCTGGGCGGGCAGGACGGGACCCTGTCGGCGCTCATGGCCGAGTACACCCGGTACGCCGCCTCCGGGGAGATCAACTCCACGCTGGATTCCGCCGAGGCGCAGACCGAGCGCATGGAGGCGGTCCTCGCGGCGTTCTCAGACCGGGCCGAGTCCATCGACCGGCTCGACGGTGTGACCGTGGACCTCGGTGACGGGTCGTGGTTCAACCTCCGCGCCTCGAACACCGAGCCGCTGCTGCGCCTCAACGCCGAGGCGCCGACCAGGGAGGGCGTCGCCGCGGTGGTCGACGAGGTCCTCGCGATCGTCCGTGCCTGACCTGACCAGCGACACCGGGGCGGGACGGGTCGATCTCGACGACTCCGAGTCGCTGCGCGCGGCCGACGCCACGGGGGCCCTGCTCCACGCGTCGATGGCGGGAGCCCAGCTGCGCACCGTGGCCACCGCGGTGGACGGTGGGGCGCTCGACGCCCTCGACCGGTTTCGTCCGCGCGCGGTGGTCTGGGTGTCCGGACGGTCCGACCGCGCACGCCACGCGGCCGGCGTGGTGGCCGCACTGGCGGAGATCGGCGGCGGCCCCGCCGTCCCCCCGCTGGTGCTCGCGCGCACCCTGCCCGCGTGGGTCGGCGCTCTCGACGTGGTCCTCGTCTCCGGGGACGACGCCGGCGACCCTCGACTGGTGACCGCGATCGACTCCGCCGCCGGCCGCGGCGCGACCGTCATCGTGGACGTACCCCGGGAGGGCCCGGTCGCCGAGTCCGGCCGCGGCCGCGCCACGTGGCTCGAACCACTCCCGTACGTGCCGCCCCACCGTGGTGTGCTGCGGCACCTGGCGGCCGGGATGGCCGTGCTCGCCGCGCTGGGCGCCCAGGGCCTGGACGTGGCCGCCGCCGCCGACGCCGTCGACATCGAACTCGAGGGGCTCGGCCCCGAACTGGCCACGCCGGTCAACCCGGCGAAGCTGCTCGCGACATCGGTGGCGGGCCGTGACCCGCTCGTGTGGATCCACTCGGACCCGGTGTCCGCGGCCTACTGTGACCGCGCGGTCGCCGCGTTCTGCGACGCCGGCAGGGTCACGGCCGCGTCCTCGGTCCCCGACGCGGTGCGTGCGCACGCCGAACGGGCCCAGGGGCGTCCCCCGACGGATCCGCTGGCGAGCCTGTTCCACGACGAGGAGCTGGACGGACCACGCGACGATCTGCCCGTCAGGTACGTCGGTATGGTGTTGGGCGCGGACGAGGAGATCGTCCGGCTGGCCGCGGGCCCGCTCGCGGATGTCGAGTGGATCACCGATCGCGGTCGGGACACGGCCGGCGACGCCCCGGCCCCGTTGAGCGGAAAGGTGGCAGCGCTCATGGCCCGCACGGAACTGGCCGCCGCCTACCTCCTCGTCGGAGGTCTGTAGGTCCGTGGTCGCACTCGAACCGGTGGTCCAGGCCTACGCCTGGGGCTCCCGGACCGCGCTTCCCGAGCTGTGCGGGACCACCTCGCCGGCGCCCCACCCCGTCGCCGAGCACTGGTTCGGCGCGCACGACTCCGGCTCCTCGCGGTGCTCCGACGGTCGTGGTCTCGACGCACGGATCGCCGCCGACCCCGAGCGCGAGCTGGGCCCGCGGGTGCTGGCCGAGCACGGCGGGGGACTGCCGTTCCTGGTCAAGCTGCTCTCCGCCGAACAGGCACTGTCGCTCCAGGCCCATCCGTCCCCGGAGAAGGCGCGAGAGGGCTTCGCGGCGGAGGACGCGCGCGGGATCGCCGTCGACGCGGCGGACCGCAACTACCGCGACGCCAACCACAAGCCCGAGATCCTCGTCGCGCTCACCGAGTTCCACGCCCTCGTGGGCTTCCGCCCGGTGGAGAGCACGGTGGCCCTGCTCGACGCGCTGGGCGTCGCGTCCCTGAAGCCCTACCGGGACATGCTCGCCGGGCAGCCCGACGCCGAGGGTCTGCGCGCGGTCTTCACCACCTTCGTCACGATGCCGCACGTCGTACTGGCCGGCGTCGTGCCCGACCTGGTGACCTGTGCGGTGTCCTACCTCACGGAGCACGGCGTCGAGGGCCCGTGGTCCCCGGTGGCCGCCACGATCACCGAACTCGCCGAGCGGTACCCGACCGATCCGGGGGTCCTGGGCGCGCTGCTGCTCAACCGGGTCATCCTGCAGCCCGGTGAGGCCGTCTACCTGGGGCCCGGGCAACTCCACGCCTACCTACGGGGCGTCGGCGTGGAGGTCATGGCCAACTCGGACAACGTCCTGCGCGGCGGCCTGACCCCCAAGCACGTCGACGTCCCCGAACTGATGCGGGTGCTCGAGTTCAGCCCGCTCGCAGACCCCACCGTCCGGGCGGTCGAGGCCGACCGCGACATCCCCGGCGAGGTCGACTACCCCACGCCCGAACCCGATTTCGCGTTGTCGCGCATCGACGTGCCGGCCGACGGCGACCCGGCCGCCTGGCGACCGGAGGGCCCCGAGGTGCTTCTGTGCACCTCCGGCGAGGCGGTCGTGGACTCCGACGGGACGAGCGAGGCCCTCGCGCCCGGGCGGGCCGTGTGGGTACCGGCCTCGACCTCCCGGGTGTGTCTGCGCAGTACCGCCGGGGCCACCGTGTTCCGGACCCGCGTCGCCGGCGGGTGACGGGGCCGACACCCCGGCGGGCCGTCCCGCTAGTGTGGGGCGGAAGTCTTTCGCGAGTCAACGAGGAGCTGGTCGAGGAACATGTCCGCTGATCTGCAGGTTCAGTCCGTCAACGGTGTCGAGTTCAAGGTGGCGGATCTGTCGCTGGCGGAGGCGGGCCGCAAGCAGATCCGTCTGGCCGAGCACGAGATGCCGGGTCTGATGGCGTTGCGTGAGGAGTACGCGGCCGAGCAGCCGCTGGCCGGTGCCCGGATCGCGGGGTCGATCCACATGACGGTGCAGACCGCGGTGCTGATCGAGACGCTGACCGCGCTGGGTGCGGAGGTCCGGTGGGCCTCGTGCAACATCTTCTCCACGCAGGACGAGGCGGCCGCGGCGGTCGTGGTGGGCCCGGAGGGGACCCCGGAGGCTCCGCGGGGCGTGCCGGTGTTCGCGTGGAAGGGCGAGACGCTCACCGAGTACTGGTGGTGCACCGAGCAGATCATGACCTGGCCGGAGACCGAGCCGAACATGATCCTCGACGACGGTGGCGACGCCACGATGCTCGTGATCAAGGGCAAGGAGTTCGAGCAGGCCGGCGCCGTGCCCTCGGACGACTCGGCCTGGTCCGCGGAGGAGAAGGTCTTCCACGCGCTGCTGCGTGAGTCCGTTCCGGCCAACCCGGGCAAGTACACGGCGATCGCCGAGTCGGTCCAGGGCGTGACCGAGGAGACCACCACCGGCGTCCACCGCCTGTACCACTTCCACAACGAGGGCGTGTTGCCGTTCCCGGCGATGAACGTCAACGACGCGGTCACCAAGAGCAAGTTCGACAACAAGTACGGCACCCGCCACTCGCTGCTGGACGGCATCAACCGCGGCACCGATGCCCTCATCGGCGGCAAGAAGGCCCTGGTGTGCGGTTACGGCGACGTGGGCAAGGGCTGCGCGGAGGCGCTGGCCGGGCAGGGCGCGCGCGTGCAGGTCACCGAGATCGACCCGATCAACGCGCTGCAGGCGCTGATGGACGGCTTCGACGTGGTCACCGTGGACGAGGCCATCGCCGATGCGGACATCATCATCACCGCCACGGGCAACAAGGACATCATCACGTTCGAGCACATGACGCGGATGAAGAACAAGGCCATCCTGGGCAACATCGGCCACTTCGACAACGAGATCGACATGGCCGGGCTCGAGTCCGCCGAGGGCGTCACCCGGATCAACATCAAGCCGCAGGTCGACGAGTTCGTCTTCGACGACGACGGCCGCTCGATCATCGTGCTGTCCGAGGGGCGTCTGCTCAACCTGGGCAACGCCACCGGGCACCCGTCGTTCGTGATGTCCAACAGCTTCTCCGACCAGGTCATCGCCCAGATCGAGCTGTTCACCAAGGCCGACCAGTACCCGATCGGGGTGCACCTGCTGCCCAAGATCCTCGACGAGAAGGTCGCCCGCCTGCACGTGGAGGCGCTCGGAGGCTCCCTGACCACGCTGGCCAAGGACCAGGCCGAGTACATCGGCGTGGACGTCGAGGGCCCCTTCAAGCCCGACCACTACCGCTACTGAGCGACGCCGGGGATGGTCGCACGGCTGGTGGTCGTCGAGGGTCTCGACGGCGCGGGGAAGAACACGCTGACGACGGCGCTCGTCGCCGAGCTCGCCTCCCGCGGTCTCTCGGTCGGCCGCCTGGCCTTCCCCCGGTACGGCACCCTGCACGCCGACCTGGCCGCCGACGCACTGCACGGTGGCCAGGCCGGCACCGCGGACTCGCCCCACGCGATGGCACTGCTGTTCGCGATGGACCGGCACGCCGCGCTGGGCGAGCTCGCGCAGCTGGGGTCCACCGACGACGTGGTGCTGCTCGACCGGTACGTGGCCTCCAACGCCGCGTACACCGCCGCCCGGCTCGGTCCGGACCGCGAGTCCGAGGTGGTCGAGTGGATCGGCACCCTCGAGTTCGACCGGCTCGGGCTGCCCGTCCCCGACCTGCAGATCCTGCTCGACACCCCGGTGGAGCTGGCGGCACGGCGCGCGGGCTCCCGGGAGGCCGCCGATCCGGCGCGCGTCCGCGACCGCTACGAACGCGACGCGGAGCTGCAGGCGGCGACCGGGCGGGTCTACCGTCGGCTCGCCGCCGCAGGGTGGCGTTCGACCTGGCGCGTGATCGGGGCGGACCCCCACGTGCGGGAGTTGGCCGACCTCGTCGTCGTCCCCCCTCCGGCCGCCGCGCCGCACCCCGGTCCGTCGGGTCGGCCGGGTAAGGTCTGAGAGGGCAGGAACACGACCCGCGGTGCGTGCCCACGGGTGGTGAGCCTGACGACGCCTACACGACACGCCGACACAAGTGGTGACCATGACCCCGAAGATCCTCGTCGTCGACGACGACGCCGCACTGGCAGAGATGCTCACCATCGTCCTGCGGGGCGAGGGGTTCGAGACCGAGATCGTCGGCGACGGAGTCCGGGCCATCGAGACGTTCCGCGCGGTGCAGCCCGACCTGGTTCTGCTGGACCTCATGCTGCCGGGCAAGAGCGGGATCGACGTGTGCCGCGAGATCCGCGCCGAGTCCCGGGTGCCGATCGTCATGCTCACGGCCAAGACCGACACCGTCGACGTGGTGCTCGGCCTGGAGTCCGGCGCGGACGACTACATCATGAAGCCCTTCAAGCCGAAGGAGCTGGTGGCCCGCATCCGGGCCCGCCTGCGTCGCGGCGAGGACGAGCCCAGCGAGGTCCTGCACATCGGCGACGTGACGATCGACGTCCCCGCGCACACGGTCACCCGCGAGGGCACGCCGATCCCGCTCACCCCGCTCGAGTTCGACCTCCTGGTGGAACTGGCCCGCAAGCCCCGCCAGGTGTTCACGCGTGAGGTCCTGCTCGAACACGTGTGGGGCTACCGCCACTCGGCCGACACGCGGCTGGTCAACGTCCACGTCCAGCGCCTGCGGGCGAAGATCGAGAAGGACCCCGAGAACCCGGAGGTCGTCCTCACCGTGCGCGGCGTCGGCTACAAGGCCGGTCCGGTCTCGTGACCACCGCTCGTCCCGACGACGCGGTGGCGTCCACCGGGGACGAGCCCGACACCCGGGACGTGACCGACTCGTCACCGACCTTCCGGGAGCGACTGTCCGAACTCGACCCGGCCGCCATCGGCGGTCGGATCGCGCGGCTGTGGCGGCGGTCGCTGCAGCTGCGGGTCGTCACCTCCACGCTGGCGCTGTCGATGGGCGTGATCCTCACGATCGCGTTCATGTTGCAGAGCCAGATGGCCGCCCAGCTGCTGTCGACCAAACTCGATGCGGCCATCGAGCAGGCCAGCAGGCTCCGCCTCACGGTGCAGGCGCAGATCGCCGCCACCGACGAGGGCACGAGCGAGCAGTCCCGGATCGACCAGGCGCGGAGCGCCATCAGCGACCGCGGGCTCGCCTCCGACGGGGACTCCGTCCACGCCGGCACCTTCGACCCGATCCTCGTGGTGCCGGACCAGACCGGCCGCGGCCAGGTGGTCAGCCCCTCCGGGGCGCAGGTGCCACCGGAGCTGCAGTCCCTGGTCCAGCGGGGCAGGATCGCCTCCCAGTACGTCACCGTCGACTTCCGTGGCGAGCAGGCCAAGGCGCTCATGCTCGGCACGCCGACGGACTCCTCCATTCCCGGACTCGAGCTGTACCTCGTCTACCCGCTCACCGCGGAGGAACAGACCCTCGGGATCATGCGGGGGATCGTCGCCACCGCGGGCCTGGCGATCATCGTCCTGTCCGCGGCGATCGCGTGGATAGTGGCCCGGCAGGTCGTCCTGCCCGTGCGGCAGGCGGCCTCCATCGCCCAGCGCTTCGCCAACGGCCACCTCAAGGAACGGATGGTCATCCGCGGCGAGGACGACGTCGCGCGCCTGGCCATGGCGTTCAACGACATGGCGCAGAGCCTCTCGGACCAGATCACCCAGCTCGAGGAGTTCGGTGACCTGCAGAAGCGGTTCACCTCAGATGTCTCCCACGAGCTACGCACCCCGCTGACCACCGTCCGGATGGCGGCGGACATCATCTCCGACTCCGCCGCCGACCTGGACGCCCCCGCCAAACGCGCGGTGGAGCTGCTCGAATCCGAACTCGACCGGTTCGAGAGCCTGCTCACCGACCTGCTCGAGGTCTCCCGCCACGACGCCGGCATGGCCGAGCTCGCGACGGCCGAGATGGACGTGCGCACCTCCGTCGCGGACTCGGTCGGCACCGTGGCCCACATCGCCGAAGCCGCCGGGGTGGAGGTCGAGGTCGACATGCCCGACGAGCCGGTCATGGCCGAGGTCGACTCGCGGCGCGTCGAGCGGATCCTGCGCAACCTCGTGGCGAACGCGCTCGACCACAGTGAGTCCAAGCCGGTGAAGGTCACCCTGCGGTGTTCGGACGCCGCCCTCGCCGTCTCGGTCCGCGACCACGGGGTGGGGCTCAAACCCGGGGAGGAGACCCGGGTGTTCAACCGCTTCTGGCGCGCCGACCCCTCACGGGTGCGACGTTCCGGCGGCACCGGGCTCGGCCTGGCGATCGCCCTCGAGGACGCCAAGCTCCACGGGGGCCGGCTGGACTGCTGGGGCAGCCCGGGGGAGGGGTCCTGCTTCCGTTTGACCATCCCGCGGCGCCGCGGCGGCACCCTCACCTCCAGCCCGCTGCCCCTCACCCCCGAGGACGAGGCCAGGCTCGTGCGTACCGGCTCGCCGACCCCCCTCGAGCGGGTCCCCGGGGCAGGGGAGAGCCGGCCATGACCCGGCCCCGGTCCCTGCTCGTGTCGGTGGCGCTGGCCTGCGCGACCGGGCTTGCGGCGACCGGGTGCGCCACGCTGCCCTCGTCGTCGTCCCCCCAGGTCATCGACACCTTCTCGCCGGAGGGCAGCGAACTGTCGGTCCCCACACCGGTACCGGACCAGGAACCGGACCTCCTGGTCCGCGACTTCCTCAAGGCCGCGGCGATCGCCGATCAGCGGCACGCCGCCGCCCGTCAGTTCCTCACCCCGGACGCCGCCGAGAACTGGGACGACCTCGCGGAGACCATCATCGTGCTGCGCGCCGACCTCAGCGCCGAGGGCGGCCGGTCGGCCGACCGCGCCGAGTACACGCTGCGTGCGGAGAAGGTCGGCACCCTCGACCCCGGCGGCATCTTCCGCGAGGACGTCGGCCAACTCGAGGTCACCATCGGCCTGACCCGCACCGACGGCCAGTGGCGCATCGACGAACTGCCGCCCGGGGTGGTGATCGAGAAGGCCGAGTTCTTGTCGACCTACGCGCAACGGGACCTGTTCTTCCTCTCCGGATCCGGTGACGCGCTCGTCCCGGACCCGCGCTGGACGGCCGCCGATCGCACCGATCTCGAGTACTCGCTCGTCAATCTGCTCGCCACCGGCCCCCGGCCCGGACTCACCGACGCGGTCCTGTCCCGCGTCCCAGCCTCCGTCTCCGTCCGCCCCGACGAGGACGAGGACGGCGTCGACGCCGCGGGCACCACCATCGACTTCGCCGGATTGCCGGTCCTCAGCAGCCAGGCCACCACCCAGTTCGCCGCGCAGGTCGTGTGGACCCTCGCCCGCGCCGACGTCCCCGGCCCCTACCGCCTCGAGCGGGACGGCGCCCCCCTCGACGAGCGATACGCGACCGGGTGGACCACCGAGGACGTCCGTGACTTCGACCCCTACCCGCCGGCGGAGCCCATGCGATACGCCCTCACCGCCGCGGACGGGTTGGTGCGGCTCGAGGCCGGCGGCGCACGACCGGCCTCGGGGCCCTGGTCGGAGGTGCGCGGCGGCACCAGCGCGGTGATCTCCCACGACGGACGCAACCTCGCCGTGGTGACCGGGGAGGGGGAGATCGGACCGCGCCGTGTCCTGGTGGGGCCGATCGACGGCGCGCCCGCCGAGGCCCTCACCGCCGGGACGGTGGCCGGCCCGACGTTCCACCCGGTGACCGGGCGGGCCTGGGTGCTGGTCGACGACGCGCGACTGCTCCGTATCGGGATGGGCGAGAACGCCCCCGCCGTCCAGGAGATGGACGCCGGGCCGCTGCTCGCCCTCGGGGCGAGGGTGACCGGCCTGCGTATCGACCAGTCCGGAACCCAACTGGCCGTGGTCGTCGACGGCAAGGTGTTCATCGGCGCGTTGTCCGCCGAGACCGGACAACCGCTGCCGGGCACGTTCCGCCAGGTCGGCCGCGCACTCGGGGAGACCGTCACCGCCGTGGCGTGGCGGGACCGGTCCACGATCGTCGTGGGTCGCGACACCACCGAGGCCCCCGTCGCGACCGTCTCCGTGGACGGGGCGATCGCCGAGCCGTTGTCCCAGCGAAACATCTCGGGACCGGTGACCGCGGTCGCGGCGGCCGGGCGCGAGATCTACGTGGTGGACCGGCGGTCCCTGCTGCGACTCGACACCGGTGCCGACACCGGTGACAGGTACTGGCGGGAGATCGCCGGACTGGCCGCCATCCGCGCGGACCCGGTGGTGGCGGGCTGAGCCGGTGACCGCCGGGGACGAGGGTGCGCCGGCCCGGTGGCGCGGCGGGGAGACCTGGACCGCGGCTCTCGCCGACCTGGTCGTACCCGTGGAATGCGCCGGATGCGGCCGCCCCCGTCACCGGTGGTGCCCGGACTGCGCCGCCACACTCGCGGGCGCCCCGCTGGGAGTGCGGACCCGCGCCGACCTGCGGGTGCCGGTCTGGGCGCTGTCCCGGCACGCCGGCCCGGCCGCCCGGGCGGTGTCGGCCTACAAGGACCGCGGGCGGGCTGACCTGGCACGGCCACTCGGAGCGGCCCTGGCCGCGGCCGTCGACGTGCTCCGGGCAGACGGGGAGATCGCGGAGGCGGGCGACCGCCCCACCGTGCTGGTGCCCGCGCCCGCGTCGGCGCGGGCCCGGCGGCGGCGGGGGTTCGACCACGTCCGCGGCGTGGTGGACGTCCTCGCCGCCGAGCTCGCCGGCTCGGTGCCGGGCGGGCCGGTGGTGGTGGCCCCGCTCCTCGAGGTCCGGGGACGGGTGCGGGACGCGGCCGGGCTCGGCGCGCAGGCCCGCGCGGACAATCTCTCGGGGCGGATCCGCCGCCGCCCGGTGGGCACCGGGTTGCGGGCGACCCCGGGGGCGCCGGCGACCGTGCCCGCCCTGTTGGGGACACCGTCGACCGTGCTCCTCGTCGACGACGTGGTCACCACGGGCGCCACTGCCGCGCAGTGCGTCGCGGTCCTGGACGCGGGCGGGCTGCGCGTCACGGGTGTGCTCGCCGTGACCGCCGCCTGACGGCGGACGACTCCCCGCGGGGGAGGGGTCGACGCGACCTTCGCGGTCCGCGGGTCCGCGCCCACGCGAGGGGGTAGGGTGGGTTTTGGACACGTTCACCAGCACGTTCGCCGCCTGGCGGCTCCGGTGGACAGCGTCTGCAGAGTATCCACTCAGCCATGTGGGTGGCCCCTTCGGCCGGGATTCCGGGCGGTTACCGGATCGGCCGCAGCGGTCCGCCGCAGGCCCGATGAGGAGGAGCTTCGATGGCGAAGACCCCCGCAGTCCTGCTTGATCCCGCCACCTTCGACGGTCCGTCGACAGACGACCCCGGTACGCCGGAGGCCCCGGTCACCATCCGTGGCCGCAATGTCGAGGTCCCCGAACACTTCGCGAGCCGCATCAACGCCAAGCTCGCGAAGATCGAGAAGATCTCGCCGGCCATCCAACGGTTCGACGTGATCCTGCTGCACGAGAACAACCCGCGGCTGTCCAAGGTGAGCCAGCGCATCGAGATCACCCTCAAGGGCAAGCCCGGCGTCGCTCGCGCGGAGGCGGCCGAGGACACCTTCTACGCGGCCCTCGAGTCGGCGGTCGCCAAGCTCGAGCGTCAGATGCGCAAGGCCCGCACGCGGCGCAAGATCAGTCACTCCGGCCACCGGCGCCCCCAGTCCGTCGCCGAGGCGACCGCCGAGCTGACGGCCGACGCCGCCCCGGCCGAGATGCTGGACGGGGTCGACGGCGCCGAGTACAACGACGGGGTCGACGAGCAGATGCCGGGACAGATCGTGCGGAAGAAGGAGCACGACGGCACCCCGATGTCGGTCGACGAGGCACTCGAGAAGATGGAGCTGGTGGGCCACGACTTCTATCTCTTCCGGGATACCGAGACCGGACGCGCCACCGTCGTCTACCGCCGGCACGCGTTCGACTACGGGCTCATCACCCTGAGCGACGAGGGCTGACGGCCCCGTCCCGTAACCCCCGAGGGCGGTCCGGTCCCCCCTGACCGGACCGCCCTCGGCGTGTCACGACGGCCCACAGCACCTAGGATGAGGACGGGCCGGCGTGTCGCCACGCAGGTCGCCGTATCCACGACCACTTCCCCGACCACGAGGACGTTCGAGACTGTGTCGATTCTTTCCAAGCTGCTCCGTGCCGGCGAGGGGCGAAAGCTCAAGAAGTACACCGCTCTCGCCGACTACGTGGACACACTCGCCGACGAGACGGAGAAGCTGAGCGACGACGAACTGCGGGCAAAGACCGACGAGTTCAGGCGTCGCGTCGCCGACGGGGAGACGTTGGACGAGCTCCTCCCGGAGGCCTTCGCGGTGGCCCGCGAGGCGGCCCACCGGGTCCTCGGTCAGAAGCCCTACAAGGTGCAGATCATCGGCGCCATCGTGCTGCACACCGGCTCGGTCGCCGAGATGAAGACCGGTGAGGGCAAGACCCTGACCTGTGTGTTGCCGGCCTACCTCAACGCCCTCGCCGGGAACGGCGTGCACGTGGTCACCGTCAACGACTACCTGGCCAAGCGCGACGCGGAATGGATGGGTCGCGTCCACCGCTTCCTGGGCCTGTCGGTGGGAGCGATCCTCGGCGGGATGACCCCGGCGCAGCGCCGCGAGGCCTATCATGCCGACATCACCTACGGGACCAACAACGAGTTCGGCTTCGACTACCTGCGCGACAACATGGCGCACGACACCGCCGACCTGGTCCAGCGCGGCCACAACTACGCGATCGTGGACGAGGTCGACTCGATCCTCATCGACGAGGCACGCACCCCGCTCATCATCTCGGGCCCCGCCGACGGTTCCAGCAAGTGGTACGGCGAGTTCGCGCGCATCGCCCCGCTGCTGGAGGAGGGGACCCACTACGAGGTCGACCGCAAGAAGCGGACCATCGGCGTGACCGAGCAGGGCGTGGAGTTCGTCGAGGACCAGCTCGGGATCGACAACCTCTACGAGGCCGCGAACTCGCCACTGGTGAGCTACCTGAATAACTCCATCAAAGCCAAGGAGCTGTTCACCAAGGACAAGGACTACATCGTCCGCGACGGCGACGTGATCATCGTCGACGAGTTCACCGGCCGCGTCCTCGACGGGCGTCGCTACAACGAGGGCATGCACCAGGCGATCGAGGCCAAGGAGCGGGTCGAGATCAAGGCCGAGAACCAGACGCTGGCCACCATCACCCTGCAGAACTACTTCCGGCTGTACGACAAGCTGGCGGGCATGACGGGCACGGCCGAGACCGAGGCCGCCGAGCTCTACTCGATCTACAAGCTCGAGGTCATGCCCATCCCGACCAACCGGCCGATGGCCCGCGAGGACCAGGCGGACCTCATCTACAAGACGGAGGAGGCGAAGTTCGCCGCCGTCGTGGAGGACATCGCCGAGCGGGTCGAGAAGAAGCAGCCGGTGCTCGTGGGCACCGCCTCGGTCGAGCGCAGTGAGCACCTGTCCAAGCTGCTCACGCGCAAGGGCATCAAGCACCACGTCCTCAACGCCAAGTTCCACGCTTCGGAGGCGCAGATCATCGCGCAGGCCGGACGGCCCGGTGCCGTCACGGTCGCCACGAACATGGCCGGCCGCGGCACCGACATCGTCCTCGGCGGCAACCCGGACATCATCGCCGACCTCAACCTGCGCGAGCGCGGACTCGACCCGGTCACCACCCCTGAGGAGTACGAGCAGGCCTGGGACACCGAGATCGAGCGGATGCGCAAGCTCACCAAGGAGGAGGCCGAGCGGGTCCGCCAGGCCGGCGGCCTGTACGTGCTCGGCACCGAGCGGCACGACTCCCGGCGCATCGACAACCAGCTGCGCGGCCGCTCGGGACGCCAGGGCGACCCGGGGGAGTCACGCTTCTACCTGTCGCTGGGTGACGAGCTCATGAGGCGTTTCAACGGTGCCGCCGTGGAGGCGATCATGAATCGTCTGAGCCTGCCCGACGACGTGCCGATCGAGGCCGGCATGGTCTCGCGGGCCGTGAAGAACGCGCAGACGCAGGTCGAGTCGCAGAACTTCGAGATCCGCAAGGACGTCCTCAAATACGACGAGGTCATGAACCAGCAGCGCACGGTGATCTACCGTGAGCGCAAGCGGATCCTCGAGGGCGAGGACATCACCGACCAGGTCGAGTCGATGATCTACCAGGTCGTCAGCGCCTACGTCGACGGTGCCACCGCCGAGGGGTACGTCGAGGACTGGGACCTGGACAAGCTGTGGGACGCGCTCCACCAGCTCTACCCGGTGACGATCGCGGCGCAGGACATCATCGACGGCGACGAGTACGGGTCGTCCGGCGACCTGTCCGCCAAGAACCTCAAGGACGCCGTCCTCGACGACGTCTTCGCCCGCTACGACGAGCGTGAGGCAGAGATCGAGGGCATCGGCGGCGAGGGTGCCATGCGTCAGCTCGAGCGGTCGGTCATGTTGCAGGTCCTCGACCGTAAGTGGCGCGAGCACCTCTACGAGATGGACTACCTCAAGGAAGGCATCGGCCTCCGCGCGATGGCCCAGCGTGATCCGCTCGTCGAGTACCAGCGCGAGGGCTACGACATGTTCTCGGTGATGATGGACGGCGTCCGCGAGGAGACGGTGGCGTTCCTGTTCAACGTTAAGGTCGAGGCCAACCAGCAGCAGAAGGCGATGGCCGGTCCCTCCGCGTCGCAGGCGGCGGCGCTCGCCGGCGCCAACCCGATCCTCCGGGCCGCCGGCACCGGCAGGGACGTGAGTGCGGATCAGATGCAGTTCTCCGGGCCTTCGGAGAGTGGCGACCCGGAGCTGGTCGACGAGGGTGCCTCCGCGAACCGGGCCGAGCGTCGCTCGCAGGAGCGGCAGCAACGCGCCGAGCGCCGCGAGAGGGCGGCCAAGGCCGCCTCGAGGGGCCGCCGGGACTGACCCGGCACCCCCGTCGGTCCGCGGGGTGTCTCACACCAGCCTGAGGGCCACGCAGCCGGCACCGGTGGGCGTCACCCGAATGCGGGCCGCGACGGCGAACAGTCGCGGCCCGCGGGCGTACGTGGCGCAGACCTCGTAGTCCACCGCCTCCGCGTCCGTACCCTTCCCGGGCTCCGCCCCGCATGATTCCGCCCTGCCTGATTCCGCCCTGCCGGGGTCGGCAGCGTGGATGTGCAGCCGGTGGATCCTGGCCGGGCCGAGGTGCTGCCCGGGCACACCGTCCCGCGCGAGCGTGCGCAGCATCTCCGCCAGATGGGGCGGGAACGCGCCCCGGGTGTGGTGCGGCGCCCGCCTGCGGTCCACGACCTCCAGCGCCATGACGACCAGGGCGTGCGCGGCCCGCCGCGCGGGGACCGGCACGCCGCGTTCCGGAGCGGGCACCGGCCTGGCGGACGGGGTGACGACGCACTCCCGATCCGTCGGACACACGGCGCCCGGCACTCCCGGCGCGGGTTCGGTGGAGGGCAGGGGCCGCACGCGTCCGGTGTCCCGATCGGTTCCGGCCGACGGGGGAGGCCGCACCGTCGTGGGTGGTGAAACGGGCGTCGGTGTCATCTGGGGTCTGCTCCCTCCCGCGCCGGACCCGGGGTGGTCTGGCGTGCTCTACCCCTCATGACGCGCCGGAACGGGCGCCCGGTTCCACCTCGCCTACTGCACCGTGCCCGGGTGTTGCCTAGGCTGTCCCCATGCGTGGACTGATAGTCGACTACTTCGGGGTGCTGGACGGCACGGAGGAGGACCGTGAGAACTGGCGGTCGATCCTGACCGGTGCGAGGGCGAATGACGTCCGTCTCGCCGTGCTGAGCAATGAACCCGAGGGGCCGGGGGCGGACCGTGTCCGCGAGGACGCCCGCGATCTCGGGATCGAGCACGTGGTGCTCAGCGGTGTGACCGGGGTGGAGAAGCCCGAGCCCGAGGCGTTCCTGGAGGCGGCGCGCCGGCTCGAACTCGAGCCGCGGGAGTGCGTGATGGTCGACGACGCCATCGAGAACGTCCTCGGCGCCGTGCGGACCGGCATGATCGGCGTGTTCTACCAGGTGTTTGACCGCGCGGCCGTGGAGATCCGGGGACTCCTCGGGTTGGACGAGGTGGTCTGACACCGTGGCGACCAGGTTGGCCACCGCGGACGCGGATCTGCTCCTCGGTGACGCCACGCGTTCCCGGAGCAGGCACTCGTGCTCGTTGGCGCTGGTCGCCAGGGACGAACCGTGGGACATCGACCGCGTCATGGAGTTCGTCGACGCCCGCCTGGCCGACGCGCCCCGGTACCGTCAACGGATCCGGCACATCCCCTTCTCCCTGGCCAGGGCCGTGTGGGTGGACGACCCGGACTTCGACCTCAGTTTCCACGTCCGGCGGTCGGCGCTCCCCGCTCCCGGCGGGATGCGGCAGCTGGCCGACCTCGTGGCGCGGCTCGTCGACAGGCCACTGGAGGCGGATCGCCCGCTGTGGGAGCTGTACCTCATCGAGGGGCTTCCGGATGGACGGTTGGCGATCCTCACCAAGACGCACCATGCGCTGCTGGGCGGTCCCCACGCCGTGGATCTCGCCCAGGTGCTCGTGACGGACGAGCGGGCCTCCGCGGATGTCGACGAGGTCGCCACGTGGACCCCGGTGCCGGCGCCCGGGGACGGGGTCCTCGTCCTGGACGCGCTCATGACCATCGCGACCGACCCCCTGGAGCTGGTGCGCCGCTCGGCCCGCCTGGCTCACGCGCTGGAGCGGGCCACCCGCGGACTGGTCGGCGCGGCCAGCCTGTCGGTGCTCCGTCCCGCCGGCGGCCTGGCGGAGATGTTCCGCACCACCCGGCCCCGCGGGAGCCGGGTCGGGCTGGCGGCGTTTCCACTGGCGCAGGCGCGGGAGATCGCCCGGGAGCACTCCTGCAAGGTCAATGACGTGGTGCTCGCCGTGCTTTGCGGGGCCCTGCGGTCCTGGATCCTGTCGTGCGGCCACCCCCTGTCCACGTCGGACACGCTCAGGGCGATCGTGCCGATGGCGGTGACCTCGGAGGCCGACGGGTCGGAGAACCAGAGCGACGCCACCTCGGCGGAGATCGCCTCGGCGCTGATCGGCATGCCGGTCGGGGAGCCCAATCCCCGTATGCGTCTGGCGCAGATCGCCCGCGAGACGGCCACCCAGCGTCATCCGCGTGAGGCCGTGGGGGCCAAGTCCCTGGCGCGGCTGTCCGGGTTCGCTCCGCCCACCCTGCACGCGCTGGCCTCCCGGGCGGCGATTATGTTGCCGTCGGAGAGCTACGACCTGGTCGTCACGAACGCGCCCGGTCCCCAGCGCAAGGTGTTCTGGGGCGATGGCGAACTCGTCGAGGTCTACCCCGTCCCGGCCCTGCTCGAGGGGCAGGCGTTGGCCGTGTCGATGAGCAGCTATGCCGGGACCGTGTACTGCGGGTTCACCTCGGATCGCCAGGCCGTCCCGGACGTGGAGGAGATCGGAGAGCTCATCTCGTCCGCGTTGGACGAGCTCACCGGCACCGCCGGTTGAGCGGCACCGCCTGCTGACCATCACCCGCCCGAGGAGAGTCCATCATGCGTTTGTTCGTCCCCGCCACCATGGCGATGCTCGAGACCCTGCTCGAGGAAGGGGAGATGCCCGTGCGGAGCGGCACCGCGTTCGCGGCGACCCCCGCGCTCATCGAGTCCTACGCCGAGGGCGACATGGAGGAGATCGAACACGTGGCGTTCCTCGAGGCCGCGCGGGCGTCGCTCCGGCTGCTCGGCGGTGAACTCGACTCCGGCGCCGCGCACGAGGCCCACCCGTACCGGCGGGTCGTGGTGAGCGCGGACGTCCCAGACGGGCGGGTTCAGCCGCGGCCGGACCTGGACACCGCCGTGGTGCGGCTGGACGGTGCCACGGTGGGGACCGCGGAGATCGCCGCCGTCCACGTTGATCTGGCCGGGGCCGTGGACCTGGTGAAGGACGCGGTCGAGGTGGTGGACCGTGCGGATCTGGGGGACGAGGACGCCGAGCTCACCGTCGGTGACGCCCTCGACGTGGACCTGGCGTGGTACGACGCGGTGGAACTGCCGTTCCTGCTCACGCTGCTCTAGGGGTGCGGGCGCACCCGGGCCGGACACCGCCCGGATGCCGGGACTGCCCCGATCGCCTGCGGACCCGGGTCGACGGCGTGGAGAATCGGCCCGGGGGGATCCCGCCGGACGGGAACCTACGCTACCGTAGGTTCATAGTCCGGAAGCGGCGGTCCGACCCCCGGGCCGCGGGGATCCGTTTTCAAGGAGGCACCAGTGTCCGAGTCGAGAAGTGGGCTCAATCGCGTCCTGCGTGCGGCGGCCGCGCGGGTTCCGGAGCCGCGGGGGGCGCGTACGTTCCTCAACCGCCTCACCCACCCGCTGCGGATGGACGACTACTCCTCGCTCATCTACCCGCTGTGGTCGTCCCGCGAGCTGCGCGGCGAGATCGTCTCCGTGCGCCGTGAGGCCGACGACGCGGTGACCCTCGTGATCAAGCCGGGCTGGGGCGCCACGCCCGAGTACCGTCCCGGTCAGTACCTGGGGATCGGCGTCCTGCTCAACGGCCGGTGGACCTGGCGCTCGTACTCGTTGACGTCGGCGCCCACGACGGGGCGTGGCGAGTACTCGGTGACGGTCAAGGCCCTGCCGGAGGGGCTGCTGAGCAACCACATCGTCGGAACGGTCGAGCCGGGGATGATCGTCCGGCTGCAGGCGCCGGCCGGTGATTTCCACCTGCCCTCGCCCACGCCCGAGAAGCTGATGTTCGTCACCGCCGGCTCGGGCATCACCCCGGTGATGGGCATGCTGCGGTCGCTGGACCGCCGCTCGGCCGACGAGGGGTTCCCCGACGTGGTGCACGTCCACTCGATCCGCGACCGTGATGACGCACTGTTCCACGACGAGCTCCTCGCGCTGGAGCGCACCCAGCCGGGTTACACGCTGCACCTGCGGGTGACCAGCGAGGACGGCCGCATCGACTCCGAGCAGATGTCGGCGCTCGTGCCGGACTGGTCGGAGCGTCCCACCTGGGCGTGCGGGCCCTCGGCGATGCTCGACGAGCTGACCGAGCACTTCGAGGCCACGGGACGGGACGATCTCCACATGGAGCGTTTCACCGTGGACCGCAACGCGGGCGCGTCGGGCGGGACGGTCAAGTACGGCTCGACCGACAAGACGGTGGAGCTCGACGGGGCCACCACGATCCTCGAGGGCGGGGAGAGCGTGGGCGTGCAGATGCCGTTCGGTTGCCGGATGGGTATCTGCCAGACGTGCGTCGTGGGCCTGGAGGAGGGCCACGTCCGCGACCTGCGCAACGGCACCGACCACGGTCCGGGGGAGCGGATCCAGACCTGCGTCTCGGTGGCGCTGGGGGACGTCGAGATCAAGATCTGATCGGCCGGCCGGCGCCCCCGTGAGGCCCGGGCGCCGGCCGGATCACGACCGTCGGCGGGGCCACGCCCCGCCGCAGTCCACCGGATCAGTCCTGGTCGAACCCCAGCGCCCACGGGTCGTTGGACTGCAGCGCCCCCAGTAGTTCACGCACCGCCAGCGCCCGGCGGTGCACGGCCGGGTCGGTGACGGCGTCGAAGGCACACTCGGGGTCCGCGGGCGGGCCCTGGTGGGTGCATCCGCGCGGGCACTCGCGGGCGATCTCGTCGAGGTCGGAGAACGCGGCCACCACGTCGTCGGGGGAGACGTGCGCCAGCCCGAAACTTCGGATGCCGGGGGTGTCCACCACCCAGCCGCCGGTCGCCAGTTCGAGTGCGACGGACTGCGTGGAGGTGTGTCGGCCCTTGCCGACGCCGGAGACCACGCCCGTCGCCCTGTATGCATCGGGGACCAGGCGGTTGACCAACGTCGATTTGCCGACGCCCGAGTGTCCGATCATCGCGGAGATCCGGCCGTCGATCAGGTCGTGGAGGTCGTTCAGCTCGTCGTCGACCCCCACCCGGAGGACCGGCACGTCGAGTTCGGCGAATTCGGCGGCGAACACCGACGGGTCGTCCAGGTCGCCCTTGGTCAGGCACAGGACCGGGTCCAGCCCCCCGGTGTAGGCGGCGACGAGGGCGCGGGCGACGAACCCGGCGCGCGGCGGGGGGTCGGCGACGGCCACGACGATGAGCAGGAGCTCGGCGTTGGCCACCACGACCCGCTCGTAGGGGTCGGAGTCGTCGGCGGTCCGGCGCAGCACCGTCGAGCGTTCCTCGACGCGGACGATCCGGGCGAGGGTGTCGCGCGCGCCGGTGAGGTCGCCGACGACGCCCACGCGGTCACCCACCACCACGGGGGTCCGGCCGAGCTCGCGGGCCCGCATGGCGACGACGCGGGTCCCGGCGGTGTGGTCGGGGCCGTCGTCGAGCAGGACGCAGCCCCAGCGCCCGCGGTCGACGGCGACGATCATCGCGGCGGCGGCGTCGTCATGGCTGGGCCGACGTTTGGTCCTGGGGCGTGAGCCCTTCCCGGGCCGGACCCGGACGTCGGACTCGTCCCACCCCCGTGCGCTGCCCGCACCCCGTCCGCTCGGCATGGCCGCCCGTCAGCCCTGTCCGGCGAGCATGTCGGCCCACATCGCGGTGAAGCCGGGCATGGTCTTGGAGGTGGACTCGACGTCGTCGACCCCGACGCCCGGGGCCACGAGGCCGATGATGGCGCCGGCGGTGGCCATGCGGTGGTCGGCGTAGGCGCACCAGGGCGCGCCGTGCAGCGGGGCCGGGGTGATCTCGAGGCCGTCGTCGAGCTCGGTGACGCCGCAGCCCACGGCGCCGAGTTCCGCGGCGAGCGCGGCGAGGCGGTCGGTCTCGTGTCCGCGCAGGTGCGCGATGCCGGTGAGCCGGGAGGGGCCGTCGGCGAGCGCGCACAGCGCGGCGACGGTGGGGGTGAGCTCGCCGATGGCGGACAGGTCCAGGTCGACGGGGGACAGGCGCTCGGGTCCGACGACGACGAGGGTGCCGTGGCCCGCACCGTCGGCGTCTTCGAGCGTGACCGACGCGCCCATGTCCCGCAGGATGCCACGGATGGCGTCCCCGGGCTGGGTGGTGGCGGCGGGCCAGTGCGGGACGCGGACGGTCCCGCCGGTGACCGCGGCGGCGGCGAGGAACGGGGTGGCGTTGGACAGGTCCGGTTCGACGACCCTGTCGACGGCCGCGATCGCACTCGGCGCGACCCGCCATGAGGACGGGGTCGGCTGGTCGACGGCGACGCCGGACTCGCGGAGCATCTCCAGGGTCATCTCGATGTGCGGCCCGGAGGGGACCGGCGAGGCGCCGACGTGGACCAACTCCGCGCCCTCGTCGAACCGCGCGGCGGAGAGCAGCAGGCCGGAGACGAACTGCGAGGAGGCGGAGGCGTCCATCTCGACGCGGCCGCCCCGCAGAGAGCCGGTGCCGTCGACGGTGAACGGCAGGCTGCCCCCGGTGATGGCGGCGCCCAGTGCGCGCAGGGCGTCGAGCACGGTGGCCTGCGGGCGGACACGGGCCGCGGGGTCGCCGTCGAAGGTGGACCGGCCGGTCGCCAGGGCGGCGACCGACGGGACGAAGCGCATCACCGTGCCGGCCAGTCCACACTCGACGTCGGCGCCCCGCAGCTCACCGGGGGTGATGACGAGGTCGGTGTCACCCGGGCCGAGCGGTCCGGACGGTCCCTCGATGCGTGTCCCCAGCGCCTGCAGCGCGCCGATCATGAGATCGGTGTCCCGACTGCGCAGCGTGCCGACCAGGCGGGAGGGGCCGTCGGCCAGCGCCGCGAGCACCAGAGCACGGTTGGTCAGTGACTTGGACCCGGGGATGGTGACGTCCGCGTCGACGGGGCCGGCGGCGACGGGCGCGTTCCAATGACTCACCTGGTCATTGTCGCCCATCGCGGCGGCATCCGCCGGACCCGGGTGCGAGGATGTCGGCATGTGTGGACGGTTCTCCCTCTCCTCGGACCCGGCGCTGCTCGCGGTGGAGCTGGACGCGGTCGACGAGGCGACGTCCCCGCCTCCCGGCCTGTTCCCCGCCAGCGCGCCCCGGGCCCCGCGGTTCAACATCGCGCCCACCACCACGATCCCGGTTCTGGCACTGGACGTTCCGCGGTCCGAGAGGCTCGTCGAGCCGGCCGGAACGGCGGCGACGGCGGGTCAGGGCGCGACCCCGGGCCCGGGCGCAGCGGCGGGCACGGCGACGCCCCGGCGGGTGCTCCGGGCGATGCGGTGGGGGCTCGTTCCCTCGTGGGCGGGGGACTCACAGCGGCTGCCGAACCTGTTCAACGCCCGGGTGGAGACCGCGTACTCCAAGCCGTCGTTCCGGTCCGCGGTCGCCCGCCGGCACTGCGTGATCCCGATGGACGGCTGGTACGAGTGGGTGCCGGGCGAGCCCGCCACCCCCGGCGGGAAGGCCGGTCCCAAGCAGCCGTACTTCATGAGCCTGCCAGGGGACCGCGGCCTGCTCATGGCCGGATTGTGGGAGGCCCGACGTGACCCGGTGGACGAGACGGTCACCCAACTGTCGTGCACGATCCTCACCACGGAGGCGCTCGGGTCACTGCGCCGGGTGCACGACCGGATGCCGTTGGTGGTCCGCCCCGAGGTACTCGGGGACTGGCTCGATCCCGCTGTCATGCGTGACCCGCGCGCCCTGGTGGACGGCGCGGGCGGTGACCTGGGCGAGTGGGCCGAGTCGGTGGAGATCAGGCCGGTGTCGCGGGCGGTGTCCAATGTCCGCAACGACGGTCCGGAGCTGGTGCGGCCGGTCGACCCCGCCGAGGGGATGCTCTTCTAGGCGGTCGCATCCGGACAGTCCTGTCCAGGCGGCCGTGTCTGGGCGGCCGTGACCGGGCGGTCAGCCGGCCGTGATCGGGGCGGTCACCGCCCGGGTGATCGCCACCAGATCCACGGGGGCGAGCTCGATCTCCCACCCGCGTCTGCCGGCGCTGCACAGGATCGTGGGATGGGCCAGGGCCGAGGCGTCCACCACAGTCGCCAGGGGGCGTCGCTGGCCGACGGGCGACACGCCCCCGACGACGTACCCGGTGCTCTTCTCCGCCACGTCGATCGGCGCCAGGGTGGCTTTGCCGCACCCCAGGGCGGCGGCCGCGGCCTTGAGGTCCAGCGAGGAGGTCACGGGCAGGACCGCCACCGCGAGCGGGACCCGTGACCCCTCGGGAGGTCTGCCGGTGGCCAGGACCAGTGTCTTGAACACCCTGTTCGCGGCCACCCCCAGTCGGTCGCCCATCACGCGGGCCGCCTCGTCGCCGTAGGCCGCGTCACCGGTCACCTCGTAGGTGTGCACGGTGTGGTCGATGTCGGCGTCGCGCAGCGCGACGATCGCCGGGGTCGCCGCGGCGCCGCCTCGTCCCTTCCTGCTGCCCACGGGACGGGAGCCTAGCGGGTGACGGGGTCCGGAATACCGCGACGGCCCACCGCGTTGATTCCCAGCAGGTACCCGGGGTAGGTCCCGGGTCGGAAGGGAGGGTGCGATGCGGACCGCGGTCCTCGACGCCCCGGGCGTGCGGTTAGACTCCGGGACACCGACAGGTGAGGAGTTCCGGTTGCCGACCGAGTTGCAGCCCGACGAGGCCGACCAGCGCGCAGAGAAGTTCGAGGAGCTGGCGATGCCTCTCCTCGACCAGCTCTACGGCGCGGCCTTGCGGATGACCCGGAATCCCGCCGATGCGGAGGACCTGGTGCAGGAGGCCTACGCCAAGGCCTTCGCGGGATTCCACTCGTTCAAGCCGGGGACCAACTTCCGCGCGTGGATGCATCGCATCCTCACCAACGCGTACATCAACCACTACCGCAAGCGTCAGCGCCAGCCCGCGCAGTACCCGACCGATGAGATCACGGACTGGCAGTTGGCCGCCGCGGCCGAGCACACCTCGACGGGCCTCCGCTCGGCGGAGGTCGAGGCGATGGAACTGCTGCCGGACGACGAGATCCGGGCGGCCCTCGCCGAGCTGCCGGAGGAGTTCCGGATGGCGGTGTACTACGCCGACGTCCAGGACCTGCCGTACAAGGAGATCGCGGAGATCATGGACACCCCGCTGGGGACCGTGATGTCGCGTCTACACCGCGGTCGCAAGCAGCTGCGCGAGCTGCTGCGCGACGTGGCCACCGAGCGGGGTTTCGGCCGCGACCGAGAGGAGGGGGCGAAGTGATGAGGGAGCACGACCCACGACTCGACGAGATCGACTGTCGGTCGGCGAAGCGCGACCTGTCCCTGCTGGTGGACCTCGAGTGCGACGACGCCTGCCGCTCTCGACTCGAACATCATCTCGCGGGGTGTCCGGACTGCCGGGAGTTGTTCCTCTCGGAGCGCCGCCTCAAGGCGAAGCTCTCCAGTTCGTGCTGCGAGAAGGCTCCGACCGGGCTGCGGGAACGTCTGATGGTGGAGATCCGACGCACGACGGTGACCACGACGGATGCGGACGGCACCACCGTGGTTCACAGACACACGACCGTCGAGAGACGCGACTTCGGCTGATCCGCGGACGCGGTGACGGACGACGAGGGGGCGGGCACCGGTCAGGTGCCCGCCCCCTCGTCGTCCACGGCGTCCGTACTCAGCTGTTCGGACGCTTACCGTGGTTGGCGTTCTTCTTACGGCGATCCCGCCTCTTGCGGCCACGCTTGCTCATGGTCGCCTCCTTTCGTCGGTGTACAAGTCTTCCATGCGCGGGCCCGTGTGGTTGCATTGGAGGTGTCCGGGGGCCGTTGTCGAGGAAGCAGAGGAATAATCCATATGACTGAACAGGTCCGTGCCGAGATGGTCGCGAACGTCTTGGAGGTCGTCGCGGCGGTCGGCACCGAGGTCGCCGAGGGCGACACGATCGTTCTCCTGGAGTCGATGAAGATGGAGATCCCGGTGCTGTGTGAGGGCTCGGGAACCGTGACGGAGGTCGCGGTGAAGCCCGGCGACGTCATCCAGGCGGGCGATCTCATCGCCGTCATCGACTGACCGATCGGCCGCCACAACGGCGGGAGGCCGGTTCCCACCCTGATCGGGTTGGGAACCGGCCTCTCGTACGCTGGCCGTCCTGGGGTCGGGCGACGGACGCGTCAGACGGTCGGGGTCAGACCGTGGTCCGGGTGCGGGCGCGGCGACGCTTGAGGGCGCGACGCTCGTCCTCGCTCATGCCGCCCCACACGCCGGCGTCCTGGCCGGACTCGAGGGCCCAGGTCAGGCACTCGGCGGTGACGGGGCAGCGGTTGCAGACGATCTTCGCCTCGGCGATCTGCGCGAGGGCGGGGCCGGAATTGCCGACGGGGAAGAACAGCTCGGGATCCTCGTCGCGGCAGATGGCCTTGTGGCGCCAGTCCATGGGAACTCCTTCGTCGTGAGACCGAGGTCGGGTGCGCCGGGCAGCACGAACACGCGCCGTTCAGGCGTTGACCTGTACGATCGACGTGAGAACGTGCGTGTTCGGTGACACCCGACGGGGTGGTGGGGGTTGTACCCGCTCCGCGGGCTCGCTCCTGCTGGAGTGGCTCCCGGTTAAGGCAAGGCAAACACGGTGTGTCTGCGCTGTTACAACTGATCGTCCCACGATTCCCTGACAAGTCAACCCTCTTGAAGCGTGATGTGGTAAACGTCACGCGCTTTGTCAAATCGGAGCGAAACCCCACACCAGAGGCTGTTATCGCCTAGGAGGCTGCTGAACAATCCGGGTGTCCGCACCTCGGGTTGGCGGGGCGCCTGAAATACTGCGTGTATGCAGGGTGAGTCGGATCGGCAACGGGAATTGCTGGATGTGGAGTCGGTGGCGGGGCATCTGCTCGAGCCCGGCAGCGTGTTCGCGTTGCTGGCCGAGCATCGGGATCGCTTGTTCCCGGCGGAGTTGTTCGCCGATCTGTTTCCCTCGGGCCGGGGCCGGCCGTCGATCCCGGGGGAGGTGATCGCCTCGGTCATCGTGCTTCAGGCTCTGTTTGGGCACTCCGACCGGGAGGCCGTGGATGCGTTGACGTTTGACCTGCGGTGGAAGGCCGCGTGCGGGTACGCGGTCGATGCGAAGGGCTTCGACTCGTCGACGTTGACTTACTGGCGGCGCCGGTTGGCGGCCAGCGAGCGTCCGCAGCGGATCTTCGAGGTGGTGCGCCAGGTCATCGCCGAGACCGGGGCGGTCAAGTCCAAGACCCGCCGGGCACTGGACTCGACGGTTCTGGATGATGCGGTGGCCCGTCAGGACACGATCACCCAGTTGATCGCCCAGATCCGTCGGGTGGGCCGCGAGGTCCCCGACGCCAAAGACCTCATCGCCAGCGTGTGCACCCGCCTGGCCCAGGTGACCGGCCACGGATACGAGACGGCGGGCAAACCGCGTATCGCCTGGGATGACCGGGCCGCCCGCGACGAGCTGGTCTCGGCCCTGGTCGCAGACGCTCTGGCACTGCTTGAGGCTCTGGATGTTGAGGCGATCACCGCCGCCGGCGGCAGACCAGCCGAGGCGGTGGCGCTGCTGGCATTGGTCGCCGGCCAGGACGTCGAGCCCGCCGAGGATTCCGATGGCACCGACGGCCGGTGGCGCATCGCCCGCCGCACCGTCCCGGACCGGGTGATCTCTACCGTGGACCCCGATGCCCGGCACGCGCACAAGACCCAGCAGCGTCGCCAGGACGGGTTCAAAGCCCACATCGTGGTCGAACCCGATACCGGGCTGACCACTGCGGCCCGGCTGAGTCGGGCCAGCGGTCCGGACAATTCCGACGCCGCCGTCGGTGCGGACCTGGTGACCACAGATCCCACCACTACAGACGTCGAACACATTGAAGTGCTCGGAGACTCGGCGTACGCCACCGGAGACATGCTGGCCACCCTCGCCGGAAAGCAGTGGCTGCCCCTGGTCAAACCCTGGCCGACCAGGCCCGCTGTGGAGGGCGGGTTTGGTCTGGATGACTTCACCTTCGATGCCTCGGCAAACACGTTGACCTGCCCGGCTGATGTCACGCGGACAGTGTCGCCGCAGGGCCGGGCGAAGTTCGGTGCGGCCTGCCGGCAGTGTCCGCTGCGCCAGCGGTGCACCACCTCACAATCCGGCCGCTCGGTGCTGCTGGGCGAGCACCATGTGCTGCAACGCCAGCACCGCCAGCGCGCACAGGGCGAGGACTTCCGGGCCACCTACCGGCAGCATCGCCCGATGGTGGAACGCTCCATCGCCTGGCTCACCCGAGGCGCCCGACGAGTGCCCTATCGCGGGGTGGATAAGAACAACAGCTGGCTCCACCACCGCGCCGCCGCCCTCAACCTACGACGCCTGCTCGCCATGGGGCTGACCATGGAGAACGGGACCTGGGCCCTGGCCTGACCCAGTAACCAGGGCCTCATGAACCTCCCTGCTGCAGGCCGGTCAGCCACACGAGGACCACAGGCGGGCGCATCGCTCCCAGTCGCCGTACCCAGAGCGCTGACCTGAATCGCCGCTTGACGGCCCACCGAGACCGATCCGCAAGCCGCTCACACCACCGCAACCCCCAATGGCGCCTTGTTCAGCAGCCTCCTAGGTGGAATGCGCTCCACCAGGGGTGTGGGGCCCGGTGGATCCGGTGGCACATAGTCTTGAGAGGTGAACGTGAGACGACAGGACGAGCCCCGTGTTCCGGCCGACCCCCGGATCGCGATCCCCGGCCCGGTCCGCCTCGCCGGCTGGATCGCCTCTGCTCAGGGACTCATCGGCGTGGGCATCGCGGTGGTCCTGTTGGTCCGTGCGATCGGCGGCCACCGCGAGGAGACCGTGGTCATCAGCGGGTACGGGACCGCGGTGTGGTTCGCGATCCTCGGCGGCGGGTTGCTGGCCGCCGGACTGGGGTTGTTGCGCGGTCGGAGGTGGGGCCGCGGTCTGGTGGTGATCGCCGAGCTGCTGCTGCTCTTCGTCGCGTGGTACGTGGGGGTGGGGTCGCACCAGTACCTGGCCGGGATCGCTCTGGCGGTGGTGTGTGCCTCCGCCCTGGTGGCGTTGTTCCGGCGCGACGCCGTCGAGTGGTACGCCGCCTGACCGACCGGTACGCCGCCTGACCGGCCGTCGGCGGCCCGGTCAGGCCAGCAGCTTGTAGGCGTGGATCGAGCCGCCGCGGCGTTCGTAGAGGATGTCGCCGATCTGCGCCAGCCCGGTGACGCCCTCGCCCTCTGCGGAGGTGGCACCCAGGCGGAGCGTCTCGACGCCCGAGTCGTGGTCCAGGAGTCCGAATCCGCCGGCGACGGGCAGCAGCACCCAATCCCGCGCGGTGGTGACGTCGGGGTCGGGTGACCACCCGCCGGTCAGTCCCGGGCCGGTCGTCCCGCCGGCCGTCCAGGTGTGCTGGCCGGTATCGGTCCGGAAGGCGTGGGTGGAGCCGCCGTCGAACCACCGTGCCTGGGTGTCGTCGCCGGAGAGGGTGGTGACGCCCGGCTTCGTGGCGGGCTCGGAGTCCAGCCGCAGGACGGGGGAGTACCGGCGCGGGGAGGTGAACCATTCGACGGCCCAGGCACCGTCGCGGTCGGTCAGTGCCAGGACTCCCTCGTCGGTGACGTCGATGATCCACAGGCCACGGGCGCCGGTGGTCTCCGAGGCGATCTCCTCGGGCTTGCGACTGTCCTCGGGGACGGTCTCGGCGAGCGTGAGCCGTGTGGAGTCGTCGCCGGGGCAGCGTTCGGCGACCGCGAACCGGTCGTCGGTGAGATCGGCCGTTCCGAGGGTGCAGTCGGCGCGTGGTTGCATGTCGGCTTCCTGGGGCGCCTCGACGGCGCCGTACTCGACGGTGCGGACCAGGTCGTCGCGCCAGATCTCGAGCCGCTCGGGGCTGAAGGCGAGCGCGTGCCGCCAGGTCGAGGTCAGTTCCATCGCGTCGGGGAAGGCGCTCTGTCGGGTGCTCGTGTACTGCTGCGTCGTCGGATCGAGGGCGGTGACGTCACTGCACCCGGCGGCCCCGTCGAACGCCGCGGCGAGGATGTCGGCGTAGAACGTGGCCGCGCAGGTACGTCCGGCGTGTGAATACGTCCACCGCTGCTCGCCCGAGCCCGCGTCGCGGCCCACGAGGGTCCCGTCGTCGTCGAGGGTGACGAGGTTGCCCTTGGTGGTCAGTGGGGCGCCTGCGCCCCCCGACGCGTGGGACCACAGGGGCTGGAGTGAGGTGGGGCGTTCGACTGCGGGCCCGTAGACGGGCTGCTCGTCGTCGGCGGCGCGGAAGTGCGACCGGTTCGCGCTTCCCGACAGCAGGACGGCGGCGGCCACCACCGCCATGACGACGACGATGACGGCTGCGGTCACCAGATCGCGCCGTGTCCCCCGTTCGGAGGGCACACCGGGGAACCGTCGGCCCGGGCCGCCGGTGGCGTGACTGTCTGCGCGCACGTGCCGTGTGTGGGGAGGTGGTGGCCCGGTCAGTCCTGACCGGCCTGGTCGGGCGACGACGACGAGGGGCGCCGACGGCGACGGCGGCGCCGCGGGGGTGCGTCCCCGGGGGTCGCCGAATCGTCTCCGCTGTCGGTCCCGGGAGCGGGGTCACCGGACGCGGCGGGCGTCGAGGCCCCGTCCGCGCCGGAGGCCCCGGTCCGGGTACGCCGCCGACGGGGCGCCGATCCGGTCCCGGACTCCCGGGCGGGCCCGCGGGAGTCACGGTCGGCCGGGCGACGGCCGGAGCCGGTCCCGGTGGGAGCGCCGACGCGTCCGCCGGCGCTCTCCGGGATCCCGAGGTCGGACCGCAGGTGCGGGGACGTCGAGTAGGTCTCGGCGGGCTCACCGGACCCGAGCCCGAGGGCCTTGTCGATCAGGCCCCACCGGGGCAGGTCGTCCCAGTCCACGAGGGTGACGGCCACACCCGTGCGTCCGGCGCGGCCCGTGCGGCCGATCCGGTGCACGTAGGTCTTCTCGTCCTCCGGGCACTGGTAGTTGATGACGTGGGTGACATCGTCGACGTCGATCCCGCGGGCCGCGACATCGGTGGCGACGAGGACGTCGACGTCACCGGAGCGGAACGCCTTGAGGGACTTCTCACGCGCTCCCTGGCCGAGGTCGCCGTGGATGGCGCCCACCCGGAAGCCACGCTCCGCGAGATCGTCGGCCAACTTCTGGGCGGTGCGCTTGGTGCGGCAGAAGATCATGGTGGCGCCACGGCCCTCGGCCTGGAGGATCCGGGAGACCACCTCGGGCTTGTCGAGCGAATGGGCCCGGTAGACGTACTGGGTGGTGTTCTCGTGCGTGGCGCCGGAGTCGGCGGCCTCGGCGCGGATGTGGGTGGGTTTGGTGAGGAAGGTGCGGGCCAGGGTGATGATCGGGCCGGGCATGGTGGCCGAGAACAGCATGGTCTGGCGCTTCTCCGGGACCATGCGCAGCAGCTTCTCGATGTCGGGCAGGAAGCCCAGGTCGAGCATCTCGTCGGCCTCGTCGAGGACGAGGGCCTCGACCTTGCCCAGCACGAGCTTCGACTGGTTCGCGAGGTCGAGCAGGCGGCCGGGGGTGCCGACGACCACGTCGACGCCCTTCTCCAGGGCCTCGGTCTGCTGCTCGTACGGCGTTCCGCCGTAGATCGCGAGGACCTTGAGCGGGCGGGTGCCGGACCCGGAGGCCGCCGGCGCGGTGAGGCCGGTCGCGGCGATCTTGAGGTCCTGGGTGACCTGGACGCACAGCTCGCGGGTGGGGACGATGATGAGCGCCCGCGGGGTGCCGTCGAGCGTCCTCGTCGCCTCGCCGGTGGCGATGCGGTGGAGGAGCGGGACGCCGAACCCGTAGGTTTTGCCCATGCCGGTCCGGGCCTGACCGATGAGGTCGGATCCGGCCAGTGCCAGCGGGAGGGTGAGTTCCTGGATGGCGAACGTGTGGGTGATCCCGCGCTCGGCGAGCGCGGTGACGATCTCCGGGCGGACGCCGAGCTCGGCGAAGCTGGGGGAGGAGTCGGAGGACGGGGCGTCGACGACGGCGGTCGTCGTGGCCATGCCGTCGACTTCTTCGGTGGTGACATCTGTGGTGGACAGGGCGGTGCCTTTCTCGTCTCGCGCGCGGATGGTTCGGGCCGCACAAGGTCCGGCCTCGCGAGCGGGGCGCGCGCACATTTCCACGGGACCTGTCACGCCCGGCGCCGGAGCGATCCGGACCCGGGGAGTGATCCACGTGCACACATCCTATCCCGTGCCGCCGCCTTTCGAGCGCGTCGGGCTAGCCTGGACCGCACGCACCGCCGATGACGGCGTGACATGCGCCTACGACGAGAAGGGCAGGCACCGTGGAGGTCAAGATCGGCATCGCCGACAGCAACCGTGAGCTCGTGTTCAAGACCGGGATGACGCCGGAGGACGTGTACAAGCGCGTCGAGGCGGCCCTGACCGCGGAGGCCAAGGCGGTACTCGAGCTCGAGGACGAGAAGGGGCGCCGTTACCTCGTGTCCACCGATCGGGTGGCGTACGTCGAGATCGGCGAGACCGCGCGCCGCGCGGTCGGGTTCCTCTCCTGAGGGAGTGAACCCCGGGCCGGGGGCCGCCCTCGCGGCCCCGACCCCCGGGGGTCAGGCCTGGTTGTCCGGGTCGGTCCGGTCCCCTCCGTGACGCGGGATCTTGGACAGGCCGCCCCAGCACAGCGTGACCGTCGTCGAGACGGCGTCCGCGCGGGGGATCGGTCGGCCGGCGTCGAGCCAGTGCCCGGCGCTGACCCGGCTGGCCCCGACCAGTCCGACGGCCAGCAGTCGCGAGCGGTGGGCGTCGAGCCCGGAGTCCCCGCGGACGAGGTCGTGGACCGCGTCGATGCACCCGTCGGTGGCCCTGTCGAGTTCCCGCCGGACGTCCTCGTCACCGGACTCGGAGTAGAAGACCAACCGGAACCCGCGGGTGTCGGCGTCGGCGTACGCGAAGAACGTGTCGACGGCCGCCTCGACCCTGCGCCGGTTGTCGGAGGTCGAGTCCAGCGCGGCACGGATGCGTCCGAGCAGTTCGTCGACATGGTGGCGCAGCACCTCGATGTACAGGTCACGTTTGGAATCGAAGTGCTGGTAGAGCACCGGCTTGGAGACGCCGGCCAGGACGGCGATGTCATCCATCCCGGAGGCGTGGAAGCCCTGGTCGACGAACACGGTCCCGGCGGCGTCGATCAGCTGGCTGCGCCGGGCCCCGCGGGGGAGCCGGGCCGCTCGGGTGCGGCCCGGTGCGGCCGGGAAGGGTCCGTCCGGGCTCGTCATCTGCTGGCTCCTTCTCCGCCCGGGCGGGAGTCGACAGGCGTCCGGGCCAGACGGACAATACCCGCAGCCGCGGAGTGCGGGAGGAGGCGCCTCACCCCTCATGTGGGATCGTGTAGGCCTTGACTTCAGGAGTGGACGTGGAGGTGTACGGATGAGCGACGGCCGTCGCCGGACGCCGGGCGGTGCGGACGCCGAGGGTCGTCAGCGACCCCCGTACTACCCTCCGCACGGCGAGCCGCTGCGCGCGCCGTGGGACCCGCAGGAGTCGACCCCGGGGCGCCGCCGGTCGGTGCCCGGATCCCGGGACCACCTGCGTCGGCAGACCCCGGTCGGCAGGTTCTTGGCCACCTGGGGCTGGCGCGCGTACGCGATCCCGGTGCTCGTGGTGCTCACCGCCCTGGTGATCGGGGACGCCATCGTCTCGCCGGGCGCGTCGGACGAGGACCGGGTGGTCCGGGCGGAAGAGACCCCGGCCGTGGTCGGGGTACCCGCGGCGGGTGAGGTCCCGCCCAGTGGTGAGTTGCCGGAGGGCGGCTCCTTCATCGGGGCCGCGAGCGGGGAGTTCAGGATCGTGCCCGGCGGCACCGATCCGGTGGGACGCCCGACGGCCGAGCAGTTCAGCTACACGGTCGAGGTCGAGGACGGGATCGACACCGTCGACTTCGGCGGGGACGACTCGGTCGCCAGGATGGTCGACGCGACCCTGGCCAACCCCAAGAGCTGGACGGCCGACGGCGCAGTCGCGTTCCGGCGGATTGCCGGTGACGAGCCCGCGTTCCGGGTCTCGCTGGCGAGCCCCATGACGGTCCGCGAGAACTGCGGGTACGACATCGAACTCGAGGCGAGTTGCTACAACTCGGCCACGGGTCGCGTCTACCTCAACCTCGCGCGCTGGGTGCGGGGAGCGAGGTCGTTCCAGGGCGACATCGGGTCCTACCGGCAATACCTGGTCAACCACGAGGTCGGCCACGCGATCGGCTACCCGGCCCACGAGCCGTGCCCCGCGGACGGCGCCCTGGCGCCGATCATGATGCAGCAGACGTTCGGCGTGAACAACGGCGACATCCACCAGTTGGATCCCGAGGGCGTGGTCCCGGACAACGACGACACGTGTCGATACAACGCGTGGCCGTTCCCCGACGGACCCCCGGTGGCGGGATGACCGCCGCGGGCGGACCGGGGGACCGCGGCCTTCCCCCGCTGGTGGACCCGGTACCGGAGCTGACGAGGGACGAGCGGGAACGGTACTCGCGGCACCTGTTGCTCGGCGCGATCGGCGACGAGGGGCAGCGTCGCCTGCGCGCCGCGTCGGTGTTCGTCGTGGGTGCCGGCGGCCTGGGTGCCCCGGTGCTCATGTACCTCGCCGCGGCGGGTGTCGGGCGGATCACGGTCGTCGACGACGACGAGGTGGACCTCGGCAACCTGCACCGGCAGGTGATCCACTCCGTCGGGGCCGTGGGCCGACCCAAGGTGGACTCGGCGAGGGACCGTCTGGCCGAGTTGGCGCCCGGGGTCCGGGTCGACGCGATCCACGCCCGACTCGACGCCCTGAACATCGAGTCGCTTCTCGAGGGCCATGATCTGGTGATCGACGGCAGCGACAACTTCGCGACCAGGTACCTGGTCTCCGACGCCTGCGAGATCGCGGGGATCCCGCTCATCTGGGGGACCATCGACCGCTTCCGGGCGCAACTCGCCGTGTTCTGGTCGCGCCCACCGGCGCCCGCCGACCCGGTGACCCTGCGCGACCTCTACCCGTCCCCACCGCCTCCCGGGTCGGTGCCCAGCTGTGCCGAGGCCGGGGTCGTGGGTGCGTTGTGTGGCACGGTCGGGTCGATGATGGCAATGGAGGCGGTCAAGCTCGTCACGGGAGCGGGCCGGCCCCTACTCGGACGCCTGGTCCTGATGGATCTGCTCGAGTCGACCCACCGGGCGGTGACGATCCGACCGGACCCGTCGAGGGAGCCGGTCACCCGACTGCCCGACGGGGCCGACGACGTCTCCTGCGAGATGCCGGCGGCCGGGCTGGCGGCCGTGCCGGTCGTCACCGCCGCCGAGCTCGCGGAGGAGTTGACGCAGGCGGGGTCCCCCGGCGCTGCCGCCCCGGTCCTCGTGGACGTCCGCGGGGCGGGTGAGCGGTCCATCGCCCGGATCGAGCCGTCGGTGTGGGTGCCCCTGGACTCGGTCGCCGAGGACGCCGCGGACCCCACCGGTGTCCTCGGTCGCGCCGCCGCCCGGGGGCGCCTGGTCCTCTACTGCAAGTCCGGTGTGCGCTCCGCGCGCGCCGCCACGACCCTGTCCGGGGCCGGATTCACCGGCGTCCGGTCGTTGGCGGGCGGAATCGACGCGTGGACACGCGACGTCGACCCGTCCCTGCCCGGGTATTGACCGAGGAGGTGGGTAGCGTGGGCGGCGTGAACGATGCGAGGGTCCCCGAGCACGTCCGTGGCGCGTTCGGCGTGACGGACGGCCCGGCCGTGCCCGTGGTCGCCGGCTCCGGGACCGGCTGGCTGGTGTCCACCTCCGGTGCCGCCGTCGTGCTCCGCCCAGTCGCGGACACGGCGCTGGCGAACTGGTCCGCCCGGGTCCGGGAGGAACTGGACGTGACGGGGCTACGGGTGGCCCTCCCCGTCCGCTCGACCGATGGACGCCACGTCGTGTCCGGCTGGCGCGCCGACCGGGTGGTGTCCGGTCGCCCCGAGGCGCGCGCCGACGAGACCATCGCGTGGTCCGCGCGGATCAACGCGGCGCTCGCCGACGTGGAGCCCCCGCGGCCCGCCACCCGCCCGGCGAGGCGGCCGTGGGCCGAGACCGACCTGTTCGCGTTCGCCGAGGCGACCGCCTGGGACGGTGACCCGGAGCACGACCTGGCGCCCGGGATGGAGGACCGCGGTACGCCCTTCGCGACCCACCGTGCGGCCGCTCTGCTCGGTGCGACGGGCCTCATCCGGCACCGCAGGCCGGTCGGGATCCCCGTGACCGGCGTCGTCCACGGGGATCTCGCCCGGGGTCTGCTCTTCGACTCGTCCGCCGAACCCGCACTGACCGACGTCGTGCCCTATGCCCGGCCGACCTCGTGGTCGGCCGCGGTCGTCGCCGTCGACCACCTGTCGTGGGGGACGGCCGACATCGGGGTCCTCGGCAGATGGCGCCATCTCGAGCAGTGGCCCCAGATGGTGTTGCGCGCTGCCGTGTTCCGGTTGGCGGTACACGCGCTGCACCCCGGTTCGCGGCCGCACGCGATGGACGGGTTGCAGTCCATGGCCCGCGAGGTCGGCGAGTTCGTGGGGGACACGTCGGCATGACCCCTCGTTCCCCGCGGGCATCGTCCCGCCAGGGTGCCCTCGCGTTTCCGCTCGTGGCCCTCGTCGGCGTCGTCCTCGTCTCGCTGAACCTCCGGACCGCCGTCACCTCCCTCAGCCCGCTGCTCGGGGTGATCGACGCCGAGATCGGCCTCGGCGCCGCCGGGATGGGGCTGCTCGGGATGGTCCCGACCGCCATGTTCGCCGTCTGGGGTGTGCTCACCCCGATCGTCCTACGCCGGGTGGGTCTGGAGATGCTCACGGTCCTGGCGATGGTCGCGGCGGCCGTCGGGCAGCTCATCCGGGCCGCCGCCCACGACCCCTGGGTGATGGGCGCGGGATCACTCATCGCGCTGGCGGGGATGGGGATCGGCAACGTCGTCGCCCCGCCCCTGGTCAAGAAGTACTTCCCCCGGCACGTGGCCGCGGTCAGCATGGCCTACATCACCGGTCTGCAGCTGGGCACCGTCGTCCCGGCGCTGGTGGCGGTGCCGGTCGAGGAGGCCGCCGGGTGGCGGGTCTCCATCGGGTGGTGGGCGGTCCTCGCCGTCGTCGCCGCGATCCCCTGGATCGTCGAGGTCGTGCGGCCGGGCGTCCCCACCGACTCCCCTCGTGCCACCGGGTCCCCCCGCCCCGCCGACGGCTCCACCGGCAGCGCCCCCACCAGCGCCCCCACCAGCGTCCCCGGCGGCTCCGCCGCGACCCCCACCCGGCGCATCCGCCCGTGGCGTTCGCCCGTCGGCGTGGCGCTGGCCCTGTTCTTCGGAACCAACTCCTTGTGCACGTACGCGTTCTTCACCTGGCTCCCGGCCGTGGCCGAATCGATCGGGATGACGCGCGCGGAGGGCGGGTTGGCGTTGGCGGTGTACTCGGCGATCGGCCTCGTCGCGGCGTTGGTGGTGCCGTGGGCAGCGGGCCGCTTCGAGGACCCGTACGCCGTCGTCGTCGTCTCCGTCGTGTCCTACCTGGCCGGGTTCGCCGGCCTGCTCTGGGCTCCCGGCGCGGCGTGGGTGTGGATCTGCCTGCTCGGCGTGGGACCCAGCACGTTCCCGCTCTGCCTCACGCTGATCAACCTCCGCACGCGCACCCAGGCCGGCTCCGCCGCGCTCTCCGGGTTCTCCCAGGGCGTGGGGTACACGGCCGCGTCCCTCGGGCCGCTCGTGTTCGGCATGCTGTTCGACGGCCCCGGGCTCGGGGCGGGCCTGGCGTTCCTCACGGTGGTGTTGGCGATCATGACGGTCGTCTCGCGGACCGCGTGCCGCCCGAACATGCTCGAGGACACCCTGCGCTGAGGCGTACCGTCCCCCGCGCCGGTCGCGGGCCCGGTCTGCGCGGTGCGGGGTCGACATGCCCTCCGGCGAGCGGCTCGTCCGGGCGGGCAGGGGGGATGTCGTGGTCGTGTGGTCTCATCGAGCCGTGACACAGCCCGCCACCGCCTTGGCCGCCCCTGCCCCGACCGCCCCCCGCGACGCACGCGCGGTCGACGAGCACGGAACGTCCTGGTCGGCGGAACTCGACGACCTCCTCGGGCGTGACTGGTCGGGTGCCCGGACGGGCAGGCAGGACCGGTGGGTCGTGCGCGGGGGCCCGGGCAGCGGGAAGACGTCGCTGATCGTCGATGTGGTGCGCTCCGCGGTGGCCGGCGGGGTGGGGATGGACGGGGTCCTGGTGCTCACCGGCTCGGCGGCGGCCGCGGCCACCCTGTTCGAACGGGCCACCCACGGGATGCCCCCGCACCTCGTGGTCGGCACCGACGCGCCCGTCCGCACCGTGTACTCCCTCGCCCACGCGGTCGTCCGGTTGGCGGCCGCGCGGGCAGACGGACCGCCCCCGCGCCTGCGCACCGGGGCCGAGCACGACGCGGTGGTGCGGGAGACCCTGATGGGCGAACTGGCGGACGGGGCCCCGCACTGGCCCGAACAGATGCGGCCGGCTCTCTCCACCGTCGGATTCGCCCGCGAACTGCGCGACCTGCTCCTGCGTTCGCTGGAGAGGGGCATCGGACCCCGTGAACTCGCCCGGCTGGGCCGCACCGCGGGGCGTCCGGCCTGGGTCGCCGCCGCCGGGTTCTTCCGCCGCCACGAGGAGCAGATGGCGCTGCGGTCCGGGGTGCGTTCCGGACAGTCGGACATACCGGAGGCGCTCAACGCCGCAGAACTGGTCGGGGCCGCACTGGACGCCCTCACCGCCGATCCCGATCTGCGCGAGATCTTCCGGTCCCGCCGTCTCGTCGCGGTGGATGACGCGCAGCACCTCGATCCGCTGGCCGCCGAGTTCGTCGCGGCGGTCGGAGGCGGGGCGGACGTCCTGCTCGTGGCCGAGGACGGCGACCAGTCGGTGTTCCGGTTCCGTGGCGCCGACGGGGGTCTCGCCCGGGCCGTGGTGGACCAGGGTGGCCGCGCGATCGACCTGAACACCGGGCACCGCATGTCGCCGGCGATCACGGCCGTCGCCGCGCGCGTCGCGTCGAGACTCCCCGGGGCCGCCCGCCACCGGCCCCGCGCGACGCCGGGCCCGGCCGAGGGGTCGGTGGGGGTGACCGTCGCGGGCTCGTCCGCCGCGGAGGCCGCGGTCATCGCGGACTTCCTCCGCCGTCGACACGTCCTGGACGGCGTCGACTACGCGGAGATGGCGGTGGTGACCCGCTCGCTGCCCCGGGTGGCGGACGCGCTCTTCGCCGCCCTCGACGCCGCGGGGGTCCCGGTCGTGGACGCGGGCGCGGAGATCCCGCCCGCCCACGACCCCGTGGCGTCGGCGCTCCTGCTGCTGGTGCGTTCCGCCGTGGACGGCGAGACCGGAACCGATGCGGAACGGACACTGGCGATGCTCTCGGGACCGATCGGACGCGCCGACGCGGTGGCCATGCGACGCCTCCGACGCGGCCTGCGTCGCTCCGGGATCGGCGGGACCGAGCCGAGTGCGGACACACTGCGCCGGCTCGTGCTCGCGGAGGAGGACCGGATGCCGCCAGGCCTGACGGCGGTGGAGCTCGCGCCGGTGACCAGGGTCCGGCGAGCCCGCGCGGCGGTCCTGGCGGAACTCGGGGCGGGCGGCACCGCGGAGGAGGCCCTCTGGGCCGCGTGGTCGGCGTCGAGACTGGAGAGGCGCCTCGTCCGCCAGGCGGTCGCCGCCGACCCGTGGTCCCGGTCCGTGGACCGCTCGCTCGACGCGGTCGTGTCGCTGTTCGACCACGCCGCCGACTTCGTCGACAGGGTCCCCGGCGGGTCCGTCGCCCTCTTCTGCGACGTCGTCTCCGGCGAGGACCTGCCCGCCCCCGGACGCGCGGACACCAGAGCCCGTGGAGGGGCGGTCAGCGTCCTGTCCGCGCATGCGGCGGTGGGCAGGCAGTGGCGAGCCGTGGCCGTGTGCGGCGTGCAGGACGGGGTGTGGCCGGCACCCCGCCGGCGGTCCGGTCTCCTGGGAGTCGACGAGCTGGTCGACCTGACCGAGGTCGCCGGTGACGGCCCGGTGCCGTCCGAGGCCGAGCGGGCCGTGTCCTCCGCCGCCGCCCGGTCGGCCGAGGAACGTCGACTGTTCTACGTGGCGTGCTCCCGCGCGAGGGATCACCTGCTGGTGACCGCGGTCGAGTCGCCGGAGGAGGGCGACATCGCACCCTCCCGGTTCGTCGACGAGATCTCGGACCTGGCCACCACCACTCCCACCGCGGCGCCCGCCGGGGCGGTGGCAGGCCCGCCCCGGCACGCGCCGACCGTCTTCACGCTGCCGCACCTGGCCGTGGACCTGCGGGCGGCACTCCACGACCCGGCCACCGACCCCGCGGACGCCCGGCATGCGGCCGGACTCCTCGCCGGGCTCCGCGACGCCGGGGTGGAGGTCGCCGACCCGCGGACCTGGTTCGGCGCGGCCGAGCCGTCCTCGACGACCCCGGTGGTCACCTCGACGCCGGGCGAACCCCTCGCGGTCCTCTCACCCTCCGGTTTCGGTGCCCTGGAGGAGTGCCCCCTCCGGTGGTTCCTCCAGAAGGTGCGGGGCGACTCCTCGGACGCCGGATCGGCGGCCCCTCTCGTGCGGGGTTCGGCGGTCCACGCGCTGACACAGGCGGTGGAGGGAGGGATCCCGGAGGACGCACTTCGGGGGGCCGTGCGGCGACGGGCGGAAGCCCTCACGATGGCCCGTGGGTGGTTCGCCGAGCGGGGCGCGGAGTCGATGGTCGAGATGGCCGAGACCTTCCGACTGTGGCGTGCCTCGACGCGCGACCAGTACACCACCGCCGGGGTCGAGGAGGCGTTCGAGTTCGATGTCGACGGCCCGGTGCGGGTCCGCGGACGGATCGACCGGCTCGAGGCGACCACGGCGGGGCAGGTGATCCCGGTCGACGTGAAGACCTCCCGTGCCGCGGCGAGCCACGCCGAGGCCGCCGTGCACCCGCAGCTCGCCCTCTACCAACTCGCCGTCGCCGCCGGGGCTGTCGACTCCGCGGCCGGTCGGGCCCCCGGCGGAGGACTCCTGCTCTACCTGGCGGGCAGGGAGGGGCGCATGCCGGCCGAACGGATGCAGGATCCGCTCGGGACGGAGGCGGCGGAGGAACTCGCCCGGCGGGTGACGGCAGCGGGCCACGCGACCGTCGGACCGGCGTACACCGCGAGAGTAGGTCGCTGGTGCGAGCACTGCGACGTCAGATCCAGCTGCCCGGCGCAGCCCGAGGGCGAGCAGGTGATCGGGTGACCACGATGATCGAGCCCGACGTCATCGCCGACGCGCTCGGGATCCACCGGCCGACCGCCGAGCAGGCCGAGGTGATCTCGGGTCCGGCGGAACCGACACTGGTCCTGGCGGGAGCAGGTGCCGGCAAGACCGAGACGATGGCCGCCCGCGTGGTGTGGCTGGTGGCGAACGGATATGCCCGCCCGGGGGAGATCCTCGGGCTGACCTTCACCCGCAAGGCAGCGCAGCAGCTGTCCCGTCGCATCCGTCGGCGACTCGACGCGCTCGCGCGCAGTCCCCTGTGCACGGGTCCGGGGGCCGCTCCCGGGATAGCGGAGGCGATCCGCACCGAGGATCCACAGATCTCGACCTACCACGCGTTCGCCGGGACCCTGCTCGGGACGTACGGTCTGCTCGTCCCCGTCGAACCGGACTCGCGGCTGCTCACCCCCACCGCCGCCTTCCAACTCGCGCACGACGTGGTGTCGAGGTGGGAGAGCCCCCTGACGACCGGATCGAACCCCGGCCGGGTGACGCGCGACGTGCTCACGCTGGCGGGACAGCTGTCCGACCACCTCATCACCACGGAGGACCTGCGTACCGACCCCGACCTGATGACCACCCTCATCGCGACCCTGCCCCCCGGGCCGCGGCAACGCCAGACCCCCACCCGGTGGCTCCAGGAGACGGCGGACGTGCAGGGGCATCGCGACGAACTGGCGGATCTGGTGGACGCGGTCGCGGCCCGCATGCGCGCGGAGTCGGCGCTCGATCACGGTTCGCAGATGGCACTGTCCGCCACCGTCGCGCGCGACCACCCCCAGGTCGGCCAGGCCGAGCGCCGGGCGTTCCGGGTCGTCCTGCTGGACGAGTACCAGGACACCGGGCACTCGCAACGAGTCCTGCTCTCCTCCCTGTTCGGAGGTGGGGCGGGGCCCGTCCCGGCCGTCACCGCCGTCGGCGATCCCATGCAGTCCATCTACGGCTGGCGCGGGGCCTCGGCCTCGAACCTCGACCGTTTCCGCGAGGACTTCCCCCTTGCCGACGGTCGGCGGTCACACCTGCGCGAGCTCACCACCTCGTGGCGGAACCCACCCGAGGTCCTGACGCTGGCCAACCGGATCACCGCGCCCCTGCGCGACCGGCCGGGGGCGATCCCCGTCCCCGAACTGCGAGCCCGACCCGGCGCCGAGGCCGCCGACCTCAGGGTGGCCGTCCTGGACACCGCGTCGGACGAACGGGAATGGCTCGCGGACGCGATCGCCGCGAGATACAGCGCGGCCGCCCGAACCGGTCGCACGCCGACCGCTGCGGTACTGGTCAGACGCAACGGGGACTCCGCAGCGATCGCCGCCGCCCTCGAGTCGCGCGGCCTGGCCGTCGAGGTGGTGGGGGTGGGCGGACTGCTCGACGTCCCCGAGGTCGCCGACGTCGTCGCGCTGCTCACCGTGGTCTCCCGCCCGGGTGCGGGACCCGCACTGCTGCGCCTGCTCAGCGGTTCCCGGTTTTCCCTCGGAGCCGCGGACCTCGCCGCGCTCGCCCGGCGTGCCTCCCACCTGTCGCTACGCCGGTCCGCGGCCCCCGGCGGGGCGGTGGCCGCTCTCGATCAGCTGGAGGACATCCTCGACGGCATCGCCAGGGGGGAGGAGACCGACTCGGCCGGGCTCGCCGACGCCCTCGCCGACCCCGGCCCCGCAGCCGGTTACAGCGCGGACGGCGCCGCGCGCATCAGCGAACTCGCCGGGATCATCTCGGGCCTGCGTGCCCGCTCCTCGGCACCCCCCGCCCGCTTGGTCGCCGCCGCCGAGCAGGCGCTCGGACTCGACGCGGAGGTCCGCCTACGCCAACGCGCGGGAGCCGGCGAGGCCCGCGAGCAACTCGATGCGCTGCAGGAGGTGGCGGCGGGGTTCCGGCCGGACCGGGGAACAGGACTGGACGCCTTCCTGGCCTACCTCGACCTCGCGCGCACGGTCGACGGCGGGCTCGCGCGCGGTGAGGTCGCCGCGACACCGGGGCGGGTCCAGATCCTCACCGTCCACTCCGCCAAGGGGCTCGAGTGGGAGATCGTGGCCGTCCCGCACCTGGCGCAGGGGGTCTTCCCGTCCGACCAGGCGCCACAGACCTCGGTGCGCACGGCGACCCAGGTACCCGAGCACCTGCGGGGGGACCGTGAATCGGAGGACAACCCCGGCGGCGTCCCTGTGCCCCGGCTCGACGACGTGACCGACCGGAAACTCCTGCAGGACGCGCTCGAGAGTCATGTCAAGCGGGTCCGGCGACGCTCACTGGACGAGGATCGGCGGCTGTTCTACGTGGCGGTGACACGAGCCGAGCAGACGCTGCTGCTGTCCGGGTCACACTGGATCGGAGGGGCCGCCACACCCAAGGGCCCGTCGGAATTCCTCGACGAGGTCCTGGAGGCGTGCGGGGGAGACGAGCCACTGGGGGAGATCGATCACCTCGTCGTCACACCCTCCCCGACCAACCCCGCCACGACGACCGTCGTGGAGGCCACGTGGCCTCGACCGGCCGTCCCCGGCCGCGTCGCCGTCGCACGGGCGGTCGACGCGGCCGTGCCGGTGGACCCGGAGAACGAGGACCCGCCGGAATCGGGACCGGCACGCCGCTGGCACCTCGCCGCGGCACCGCTGCTGGCCGACGCGCGGCGGGCGGCCGAACAGCGGGACGAGGTGATCCTGCCCCGCCGGCTCACCGCGGGGCAGATGGTCGCACTGGCGTCCGACCCCCGGGAGTTCGCGGACCGTCTCCGCAGGCCGGTCCCGTTCCGTCCCGACCGCTTCGCCCGGCGCGGGACCCGCTTCCACCTCTGGCTGGAGCACCGCTTCGGCGCCACCCACCTCCTCGACATCGACGACCTGCCCGGCGCCGGCGACCAGGGCGCGGCCGACGGACTGTCCGAGGCGGACCTCACTGCACTGCAGGAGGCGTTCGAGGCATCCCGATGGGCACGGATGACACCCGAAGCGGTCGAGGTGCCCTTCGAGGTGGGGCTCGGCGAACACCTGTTGCGCGGACGGATGGACGCGGTGTTCACCGCCACCGCCAGCGCGGACACCGACGGCGACGACGACCCGGGGTGGATCGTCGTGGACTGGAAGACGGGACGGGTTCCCGCCGAGCGGGACATGCCCGCCGTCGCCCTCCAGCTGGCCGTCTACCGGTACGCCTGGGCCCAGATTGCCAGTGCCCGCCTGGGACGACCCGTGGGGCTCGACCGCGTGCGCGCCGCGTTCCACTACGTGCGTTCCGGGCGCACGATCGAACCGGCCCATCTGCCGGACGCCGACGAGCTGTCACGACTGCTCTCCGACGGGCCGGGGCGGGGTCGGTTGTTGTCCCGCGGCGGGCGATAGGCGACGATTCATGTCGATGACGGCACGGTCCCCGCGGGGGACGCGTCGCGGAAACGGAGTCCCATGGTGAAGAAGCGCGCACTGGCATCGCGGTTCCGTGGCCACGACCCGCTGGACGAGAGCCCCGACCACGCGCTCGTGGGCGTGGTGAGCATCCCGGAGCACAGTGAGACGCCGTGGCGGCTGATCGGCAAGCGAGTGCTGATGGCTGTGCTCACGCTGAGTCTGGCCGCCATCGTGGTCTACGTCGACCAGGACGGGTACGAGGGCGGAGGCGGCCCTGGCGGGCGAATCACGATCATCGACAGCTTCTACTACGCCACGGTATCCCTCTCGACCACCGGTTACGGGGACATCTCCCCGGTCACCCAGCAGGCGCGACTGCTGAACGCCCTCTTGATCACGCCGCTGCGCGTGCTCTTCCTCATCCTGCTCGTCGGCACCACCCTGTCGGTGCTCACCGAGCAGTCCCGTCAGGCCCTCAAGATCCAGCGATGGAGAACTCACGTGCGCAACCACACCGTCGTCGTCGGGTACGGCACCAAGGGCAAGTCCGCCATCGCGGCGATGCTCGCCGACGACACCGCCCCGGAGGACATCGTCGTCGTCGACACCGATCCCCAGGCACTCAAGGCCGCGGCCACCCACGGTCTGGTCACCGTCCACGGCTCGGCGACCCGGTCCGACGTTCTCAAACTGGCCGGACTCACCCGGGCCTCCGCTGTCGTGGTGGCCACCAACTCGGACGACACGGCCGTGCTGGTCACCCTCACCGCGCGGGAACTGGCACCGAACGCGAAGATCGTCGCGACGGTCCGCGAGAGCGACAACAAACACCTGCTCAAGCAGTCCGGCGCGGACTCCGTGGTCGTCTCCGCCGAGACCACGGGACGGCTCCTCGGCCTGGCCACCATCACCCCGACCGTCGTGGGGATGATGGAGGACCTGCTGACCCCCGACGAGGGCTTCTCCATCGCGGAGCGGCGGGTCGAGGAGTCCGAGGTGGGCGGCTCGCCCCGACACCTCGCCGAACTCGTGCTCGGGGTGGTGCGCAAGGGGCAGCTCATCAAGGTCAACGAGTCCGAGGCGGACGCACTCGAGAGCGGCGACCGGTTGCTCTACATCCGGATGGTCTCCGGCTGAGGCACGGGCAGCGCGAGGATGCCGAGGGGACCGGGCTACGCTCGGTGGCGCCCGTCACGCCCCCGCGAAAAGGACCCCACACGATGCCGCTGGACTTCACCCTCGACTCCGACCCGGTGCTCGCGGTGGCGGCACCCGACAGGGCTGCGCCCCTGCGGCAGGACACCGACGAACTGACCAGGGGATGGGCGACGGCTCGCGTCATGAAGGTGGACCGTCGCAACAGGTTCGCCGTCGAGCCGGCGCCCGGTGATCGGCAGCGGATCCGCCTGGAGCCCGCCCTGGACCTCGCGGACTCCCTCCCCGAGGAGGCGGTGTTCCTCGGGAGGACCGAGGACGCCCGGCACATCTGGGCGGTCCCGGTCGACGAGCTCCCCGCCGAGCCCGCGGTGACGTCGCTCCGCTCGTGCGGGGCCGACCTCGTCGAGGGTGACGGGTCGTTGGCCTCCCAGGCCATGGCCCTACTCGGGTGGCATCGCGACAACGTCCGCGGCCGCGAACGCACCCACCATCCGCGCCGTGTCGACGCGGGATGGGCGATCGAGGACCCGTTCCACGGTGGCCTCGAGTACCCACGGACCGACCCCGCCGTGATCTGTCTGGTCCACGACGGGGGACGACGAGTGCTCCTCGCCCGCCAGCCGATCTGGCCCGAGGGCATGTACTCGCACGTCGCCGGTTTCGTCGAGGCGGGGGAGTCCCTGGAGGGCTGCGTTCGACGTGAGGTCGCCGAGGAGGTGGGCGTGGTCGTCGACCGCGTGCGCTACCTGGGCAGCCAACCCTGGCCGTTCCCCCGGTCCCTCATGGTCGCATTCCACGCCATCGGCGACCCGGAGGCTCCGATCGTGCTCGAGGACGAGGAGATCAGTGAGGCCGCGTGGTTCGACGTCGGCCGGGTCCGTGACGCGCTGGCCGGCCGTGGCGACCTCATGGTGGCGCCGGCCGTCTCCATCGCGCACGTGATGCTGCAGTCCTGGGTCGCAGCGGTCGACGGCGACACCGACGCCTGAGGGTGCTGGTGCCCGGCGTCGCCCCCCGGCCCGGACGAGCGCGTCAGGCCCCGACGAGTTCGGCGAGCTTGGCGCGCACCTGCGAGGCCGTGGGATTGGTGGCGGTGGTGCCGTCCGAGTACAGCGCCGTAGGGACGACCCTGTTGCCGCCGTTCACGCTCTCGACGAAAGCGGCGGCATCGGCGTCCGCCTCCACGTCGACCTCGGTGTAGCCGATCGCCTTCTCGTCCAGCAGCTTCTTGAGCCGCGTGCAGAAGGGGCACCACGTGGTGGTGTACAGGGTCAGGGCGCCGGCATCGTCGTTCGTCGTCACATCGCTCATGACGGGGTGTAACGCGCACGACCGCGGGAATCATCCCCGGGGGGAGGCCGCGGACGCGATGTCGGAGGCGGATGCCACGATGGGTGCGTGAGTGACATGCGGCGCGGACGGGGAGATGGTCGCGGACGGGGAGACGGTGCGGAGTCGGCCCTCGAGGGTCTCGACCCGCAGCAACGCCGTGCCGTGCTGGCCCCGCGGGGTCCCGTGTGCATCCTCGCCGGCGCCGGGACCGGCAAGACCCGCACGATCACCAGGCGTATCGCCCACCTGGTCACGACCGGGCACGTCCGCGGTGACCAGGTGCTGGCGGTGACGTTCACCGCCCGCGCCGCCGGGGAGCTGCGCATGCGGTTGGCGGGGCTGGGAGTCGCGGACGCCGGGACGGGACCCGTACAGGCCCGGACCTTCCACTCGGCCGCCCTGCGGAACCTGTCGTACTTCTGGCCACGGGTGTACGGGGAGGAACCCTGGCAGCTGTTGGACGGGCAGTTCCGCGCGGTCGCCCAGGCGGTGCGCCGGGTCGGCCTGGACCCCGCCACGGAGACCATCCGCGACGTGCTGACCGAGATCGGCTGGGCCAAGTCCAGCCTGCTCACCCCGGACACGTACGCGGAGCAGGCCGTCGCACTGGGTCGCGACCTGCCGGTGCCGGCCCCCGAGGTCGCGCGCGCGTTCCGGGCATACGAGGACCTCAAGGTCTCCGGACCGGTCCGGATGCTCGATTTCGACGATCTCCTGAGCCACATGGCCGAACTCGTGGAAGAGGTCCCGGCGATCGCCGAGGAGTTCCGGGACCGCTACCGCTGCTTCGTCGTCGACGAATTCCAGGACGTCACGCCGGCCCAACAACGGCTGCTCACCGCGTGGCTGGGCAGGAGGGACGACCTGACGGTGGTCGGTGACGTCAACCAGACCATCTATTCGTTCGCCGGCGCAGAACCGGACTTCCTGCTCGGCTTCGCGGACCGCTACCCGGGTGCCACCGTCGTGCGCCTGGAGTCCGACTACCGCTCCACGCCTCAGGTCGTGGACCTGGCCAACGCGGTGATCAGCGCCGGCAGCGGCCGGTTCCGCAGCGCCGGGCTCACCCTGCGGGGAATGCGGCCGCCGGGCCCCGAGCCGGTCCTCGCCGAGTACCCCGACGAGGACGCCGAGGCGGAGGCGGTGGCGGGGGCCGTCGCCGATCTCGTCCACGGCGGGATGGACCCCTCGGAGATCGCGGTGCTGTACCGCATCAACGCCCAGTCCGAGCGGGTCGAGGCGGCCCTGGACGAGGCCGGGATCGGATACCGGCTCAAAGGGGGAGAGGGCTTCTTCGAGAGGCCGGTGGTCCGTCGGGCCATGTCGGCGATCGACCGACTGATCGACGGCTCGGACGAGGCGCGGGCGCAGGCGTACTCCCAGCTGTCGGACCCCACGGAGATCGTCGCAGTCCTCAGGCAGGCGCTCGAGCCCCTCGGTCTCACCGCCGCCGAGCCGTCCGGTGCCCAGGCCAGGGAGACCTGGAACGCACTGAACTCGCTGGTGGGTCTCGCGGAGGAGATCGCCACGGCCGAGGCTCGCGAGGGCCTGCTACCGGTGGTCGCGGGGCTTCGAGAACGGGCGGCGGCACGTCACGCCCCGGACGAGCGGGGTGTGACGCTGGCGTCGTTCCACGCCGCCAAGGGGCTCGAATGGGACGCGGTGTTCCTCATCGGAGTCCACGAGGGGAGTCTGCCGATCAGCCACGCGATCAACGCCGGACCGGACGCGATCGAGGAGGAGCGGCGCCTGCTCTACGTGGGCGTCACCCGCGCCCGCGAGCACCTGACGGTGTCGTGGAGTCGGAGTCGACGCGCCGGTGGCCGGGCCAGCCGACGCCCCAGCCGCTTCCTCGACCCCGTTCGCCCGGCCCAGTCCCCGGTCGGACCGCGCGGGTCCACCGACACCTCGGACGAGGGACGGTGCCGCGGGTGCGGGGAGAAGCTCACCGGGCCCATGCACCGCGCGCTCGGGCTGTGCCCGGAATGCTCGGTGGAGGTCGATACCGGCCTGTTCGAACGACTGCGGGACTGGCGCAAGGAGACCTCGGAACGGATCGGCAAACCCGCCTACACGGTGTTCACCAACGACACGCTCGCCCAGATCGCCCGGGAGCGGCCCGCCGACACCCGCGCACTGGGCCGGATCGGCGGGATCGGGGCGCACAAGCTGAGCGAGTACGGCGACGACGTGCTGAGGCTAATCCGCGCCACCTGAACCCGCGCCGCGCGGGAGGATCCCCGAGCCGGGGGCCGGTCAGCCCTCGTCGGGGAAGATCTCCGGCATCCAGCGCTGCACGATCTCCCGGTACGGGGCGGACGCCTCGAGTTGGCACAGCATGCCCACCGACGCGGACAGCACCCGGTGGATCAGGACGTACTCGCGCGGCAGGGTGAACGAGCGGGAGGTCCGGAACTCCCGCCCCGACACGTCCCCGTAGACGGACATGATGCTCTGCATCCACGCGCGGCTGAAGTGGAAAACAGGCTCGCGCATCGGCTCGATGAACGGGTTCAGGAACGCCATCGCGTCGGCGGGGTCGAGGCCGTTCCGGCCGACGTATCCGGCCCGGGTCATCAACCGGACCAGTTCCGCGGAATCGCCGGCCTGGGCGAGCCGCATCATGGAGGTGAGGACCTCGGGCACGCCCTCGGGCAGCGGGATCGACGCGCCGAAGTCCAGGACCACCAGCCGACCGTCATCGGCGAGCAGGAAATTACCGGGGTGGGGATCACCGTGCATCATCCGGGCACGGGTGGGGGAACTGAACTGGAATTCGGTGAGGAGCTCGCCGGCCCGGTTGCGTTCCTCGGGGGTGCCGTCGCTGGAGATACGGCTCAGGGCCCGCCCGTCCACCCATTCGGTAACGAGCACCTTCGGCGACGAGGCCAGCACAGAGGGCACCCGGACGAGGCGATCGTCGCGATAGGCGGCCGAGAACACCCGCTGGGTGTCGGCCTCCGCGCGGTAGTCGAGTTCGCTCACGGTGCTGTCGTAGAGCTCATCGATGATGCCCCTGATGTCGGTGCCAGGGTTGAGCGGCCGGAACAGGGGAGCCAGTCGCCGGAGTTGCCGTAGGTCCGAGCGGAGGGCCTCGTCCGCGCCGGGATACTGGATCTTGACGGCCACCTCCCGACCGTCGGACCAGACGGCGCGGTGGACCTGCCCGATGGAGGCGGCCGCGGCGGCGTCACCGTTGAATTCTGCGAACCGCTCGCGCCAGCGCAGCCCGAGCTGGGCGTCGAGGACCCGCTCCACCTCGGCGGCGGGCATGGGTGGAGCCTCGGCCTGCAGCTTGGTGAGGGCCTCCCGGAACGGCTCGGCGTACTTGTCGGGCATCCCGGCCTCGAACACGCTCAGGGCCTGGCCGACCTTCATGGCGCCGCCCTTGAGTTCCCCGAGGACGGCGAAGACCTGCTCGGCGGCGTGACCGGCCAGTTCCTCGCTCAGATCCCCGTCACCCCGCCCGAGGGCGCGTCGACCGAGTGAACCGGCGGCGCGACCGGCGATGCCCAGTGGGAGTCCCGCGAGGCGTGCTGCGCGGCGGGACGAGGTGCGGGGTAGGTCGGACACGCCTTCAATCATGACAGAGGACGGACATGCGGGGCGGCGCCACAGTCGCAGCCTGCGTCGGCCTGCCATTCGAGCCGGCGCCACAGTCCCTCGGACGGATTGATCTCCACGGTGGCACCGATGGTCTGGAGCCTGGTGCGGGGTTCGCGGCTGGCGGCGACCTCCGCCAGCACCAGGGCTGCGGCGGCGGTGAGGGCGGGAACGGCCGCGTCAGGGCTGTGTCCGATGAGTTGCGCGGCGACGAACGGCCACCGCGGGTCCCGGCGGGCGCGGTACAGGTCGGTGCAGCGCAGACACGGGGTGACACCCGGCACCACGGTCGGGCCCACCACCACACGGCCGTCCCGGCAGTACACGTGCATGTGCGCCTGCCCGGACCGGGCGAGTGCGGTGGTGACCACCGGATCCACCGAGACGGTGCCGGTGAGGATGACCAGGTCGGGGGCCCTGCCCCGGCGGAACCAAGGCGGCCGCTCGGCGTCGAGCGTCAAGCCCGGGCTGGGGCCGGTGGTCACACGACAGCCGTTGACCGACAGCGGCCCCCGAAGCACCTCCGAGATCTGGCCGACCCCCAGGATGTGGACCCGACGCACCGGCGCGGGCCTAGGAGTGGGGCCCGTCGCGTGCGCGTCTGCGTCCGTGTCTGCTCCCGGTTCCGTCGGGTCGAGTCGTAGATGACCGAGGTCGGCCAGGTGGACGAGGATCCGGGCCACGGTGGACATCCCCGACGCGTCGATCCCCGCGCGGGCGGCCACGTCGTCGAGATGGGCCCCGCCGTCGAGGCCGCGGAGTAGTGCAGTGAGGCGGCGGGCGCCCACAACGGCGGGGGCGTCGACCACCACCGCGCGGTCAGGTGCCAGTCCCACCTGGACGGTGTGGTCATCCCGCGCGACGACCACGGTGCCGGGACGCAGGGTGGCCCGGACCCGGGAGACCGGGGCCTCGGCCTGAGCGGCGATGACGGGGGCGGCGGTGCGCGGGGAGACGGGCGCCACCGCCGCGGTTCCGGTGCCGGCCTCGGTGGCGGCGCGTGGAGGGTCGTCGGCGGGAGCGGTCACTGGGGTCACGGGGCACATCGTGGCACGCGACGACCGTGTCCGGACGCTGCTCGTGCCTCGTTGTCCACAGGCCCCGGTCTCGTCGGCGCCTGTGGATAACCGCACCGTGTCGGGTGGTCTACCGTGGTCCGCGTGTCGCCAGCCCCACGCCCCGCCGCCGCGTCCGCGAGCCCACCGTCACCCGGCCCGGGCCCGGCACCGGCGCTACCCACCGAGCCTGATGATCCTCGGATCGAGGTCCGCCGCTCCACACGCCGCAGGAGGACGGTCTCAGCTCGGGTGGAGGGCGAGACCGTGGTGGTCCTCATGCCGGCGGGGCTGCCGCGCGCGGAGGAACGACGTCTCATCACCGACATGCTCGGCCGGCTCGCCCGGTCCGGTCGCCGCAAGGGTCACCGGGCGTCCGATGCGGACCTGATGCGGCGCGCCACGGAGCTGTCGACGAAGTGGCTGGAGGGTCGGGCGCGGCCGGCATCGGTGCGGTGGGTGCCGGCGATGACCACCCGCTGGGCGTCCTGTTCACCGGATTCCGGGGAGCTCCGGATCAGCGAGACGCTGCGGGACGTGCCTGCTTACGTGCTGGACTACGTCGTGATGCACGAGCTGGTCCACCTCGTCGTCCCCGGGGGTCACCCGCCCGAGTTCTGGGAGGTGGTGCGCAGGTATCCGCGTACCGAACGGGCGATGGGGTACCTGGAGGCCTACTCGCGGGTGCTCAGGCAGGGGGCCGGGTCGGACGCCCCCGGTGGCGGGGGAGGGCCGGGGACCGTCGGCGAGGGCGTGGGCGACCTGGTCGAGGGCGACGACGACGAGACCGGCCAGTACTAGGTCGGCCCGCCCGTCACGACGCCCGCCGATCAGGCCCCGTCGTGCGGCCCCTCTGAGCCTGAACCCTCGGAGCCTGACCCCTCCGGAGTCTGAACCCTCGGAGCCTGACCCCTCGGAGCCTGACCCCTCGGAGCCGGAACCTTAGGAGCCGGAGCCGTCAGAGCCGGAACCCGGGCCATTCGGGCCTGAGGCCTCGGGTCCGCCGTCGCCTGTCCCGCCGGCCTCTCCGGTCCCGCCACCCGATTCGCGGAGAAAGCGCTCGATCTCGTCGACGCCGCTGGAGTCCCCGGTCGACTCGTCGAGGAGCCGGTCGATGACGGCGGCGGGGTTCTCGAGGTCCTCGCCGACGGGCAGCAGGTCGGGGTGGCTCCACAGCCCGTCGCGGCGTTCGGTGCCCACGGCCTCCCCGACCCGGCGCCACAGCTCGGAGGCCTCACGCGCCTTGCGTGGACGCAGTTCGAGTCCGACGAGCGAGGCGAAGGCCTGTTCGGCGGCGCCGCCGGTCGCCCGGCGCCGCAGCCACATCTCGCGGAGCTTGTCGGCGCTGGGCAGCCGGTCGCCGACCGCCGCGGCGACGACGGCGTCGACCCAGCCCTCGACCAGCGCGAGCAGCGTCTCGAGCCGGCCGAGCGCGGCCTCGTTGACGTTGGTCACCTTGGGACCGATCGCCCCGGCGCCGCCGGAGAGCAGCTCCTGGAGCTTGGCGGGGTCCTGCAGGATGGACGGGTCGAGCCCGGAGGCGAGGTCGTCGAGCCCGGAGGTGTCCACGCGGATGCCGCGCGCATATTCTTCCACGGTGGCCAGGAACCGGGCGCGCAGCCAAGGGGTGCCGGCGAACAGCCGCAGGTGAGCGGCCTCCCGTGCGGCGAGGAAGACCACGACCTCCTGCCGGGGCAGTTCCAGCTCGTCGGCGAACTCGTCGATCGCGGCCGGGCTGAGTGCGGCCACCCCGTCGTCGCCGAACGGGATCCCGACCTCGGAGGAGAACAGCACGGCCGGCGCGAGCTTGCCCAGCCCCTGTCCGAGCTGCATGCCGAAGCCCATGCCCCCCATCTGGTCGAGCATGCCGAGCAGCGGGCCGGCGAGCTGGCGCGCCTCCTCGGGCATTGCGCCCTTGGTGGCCGAGTTCATCTGCTCGGCCACGGGCGTGCAGATCTTCTCCCAGGTGGGCAGGGAGTGCTCGACCCACTGCTGGGGCGTCCACACCTCGGTGCGGTGCACACCGGAGGGGAACTGGGTGGTCTCGTCGAGCCACAGTTCGGCCAGGCGGACCGATTCCTGCGCGGCGGTGCGCGAGGCATCGGTGATCACGGGCGTACGACCGAGGGACTGGAGGGCGACCGTCCGCGCCAGCTGGTAGTTCACGGGGCCCGAGCTGCCCGGTCCGGACATTGCCGACCCCATGGAGCCGAGCATCTGTCCGAACTGGGAGAGCATCTGGCCGAAATTGCCGAACTGCGAGGGATCGAAGCCGCCGGGACCGCCGGGACCGCCCTGGCCGCGGTCGCGGTCGTCGTCGCGCCCGTCGTCGTCGGAAGCGGAGAAACCGAAGGGCTGGTTCATGCCACAACGGTACAGCGTGCAGGGGTGGGGGGTCCGGCCGCGACGCGGCCGGCCGCGGGTGCGGTCTACCCTTGCCCCGTGAGTCGTCGCCTGTTCACCGTTCTCGCCGCGCTGGTACCTGCGGTGCTGCTGCTCGTCCTGGCGACGTCGGCCACCGTCCCCCTGGTGTCGATGGGTCCCGGACCCACCTACGACACCTTCGGTACGGCGGAGGTGGAGACGGAGGGCGGCGACACGGAGCGGGTTCCGGTGGTCGACGTGGCGGGCAGGGAGGCGGACGAGACCGCCGGGTCCCTGTTCATGACGACGGTGGCGGTCCGTGATCGTCTGACGCTGCTCGACGCGATGCGGTTCTGGGTGGATCCGGCGCAGGTGGTGGTGCCGCGCGACCAGGTGTTCCCGCCGGACCGGTCACGCGACGAGGTGCGCGAGTCGAATGCCGCGGAGATGGTTGGTTCGGAGAACTCCGCCGAGGCCGCCGCGTACCGCTTCCTGGGAATCCCCATGCAGCCGCGCGTCGAGGGGGTGGAGCCGGACGGCGCCGCCGCCGGGCGGCTGCGCCCGGGCGACGTGCTGACCTCCGTGGACGGGGAATCCGTCGACGACGCCACGGCCGTGGTGGACCGGGTGGGTGAGCGCCGCGCGGGTGACGAGGTCCGCATCGGGTTCACCCGTGAGGGCCGTGAGGAGACGACGACGGCGACGTTGCAGTCCGCGGGACCGGACGGCGATCCCGAACAGGGCCGACTGGGCATCCTGGTGGGTGACACCCCGGCGGACGGTACCGACGTCGACATCTCGGTGGACCCCGCGGTGGGCGGCCCCTCGGCGGGCCTGGTGCTGGCCGTCGCGATCGTCGACAAGCTGTCGCCGGGTGAGGCCACCGGGGGCGCGCGGGTGGCCGGGTCGGGCACCATCCGTCCCGACGGGACGGTGGGTCCTATCGGTGGTATCCGGCACAAAATTCGGGCGGCCCACGAGGCGGGAGTGAGCGAATTCCTGGTCCCCGCGGCCAACTGTGCGGAGGCTGTGCAGAACCCGCCGGAGGGTATCCGGCTGATCGAGGTGGAGACGCTGGAGGGCGCACTGGAGGCGCTGGAGTCGGCGGCTTCCGGGGGGCAGCCACCGACCTGCGGCTGAGGCGCGGCTTTTCCGTAAGGTGGGGGTCACGAGCATGTCCGCCCCAGCAGTGCAGGAGCTTTCCAGGTGTCCGTCCGCCCACCCGGCAATTCCCCCGGTCGGCCGATCGCGATCTCTCGTCGCGGTCGGGCCGTCGCAGTCGCCGTCGTCGTCCTCATCCTCCTCATCCAGGTCCTGCCCAGGCTGAACACCGCCTACACGGATTGGCTGTGGTTCGGCAGTGTCGACGCCACCAGCGTGTTCCGGACCGAGCTGCTGGCGCGGCTCGGTCTTTTCGTGGCGGTCGCCCTCCTGGTCGGCCTGGCGGTGGGCGCCGGCATTCTGCTGGCCTACCGGTTCCGCCCGGTGTTCCTGGCGCAGGCGGGGATGCCGGACGCGCTGGCCCGCTACCGGGCGGCCATGGGGGCCTCACCCGGCAGGACCGTGCTCTGGATCCCGGTCGTCCTGGCGATCCTGGCGGGGTCGGTCGCGCAGACCGGGTGGCAGACCGTGCTCGCGTTCTTCAACTCGACGCCGTTCGGTGAGACCGACCCCCAGTTCGGTCTGGACATCTCCTTCTACGCCTTCGAGCTCCCGATGTGGCGCGCGATCGTCACGTGGCTCATGGTGGCCGTCGTGCTGGCCTTCCTGGCCAACCTGTTCACCCACTACCTCTTCGGCGGACTGCGGCCCGGCGCGCGCGAGGGTGCCCTCACCCGCGCCGCCCGGATCCAGCTGGTGACCCTCGCGGGGCTGTTCGTGCTGGCCAAGGCCGCCGCGTACTGGCTGGATCGCTACGAGCTGCTGTTCAGCGAGAACAGCACGTTCACCGGCGCCAGCTACACCGACGTCAATGCCCTGATGCCGGCGAAGATCTTCATGTTCTCGGTGGCGCTGGTGTGCGCGGCCGCGTTCTTCTCCGCCATCGTGATCAGGGATCTGCGGATCCCCGCGCTGGCCACCGTCCTGTTGCTGTTCTCCGCGCTCGTGGTGGGGTCGGCGTGGCCGCTGGCCGTCGAGCAGTTCTCGGTGAAGCCCAACCGTGCCGAGAAGGAACGGGAGTACATCGCGCGGAACATCGACGCGACGCGCGCCGCGTACGACATCGGTGAGGAGCGGGTCACCTACATCGACAACTGGGGGGCGGCCGATCCGAACCCCCGCGAGGCTGCCTCGGATCTCACGACACTGTCCAACGTCCGCGTGCTCGACCCGAACGTCCTGGCGCCGACGTTCACCCAGCTGCACCAGTTGCGCAACTTCTACGGTTTCCCCGAGACGCTGGGCATCGACCGTTACACGATCGACGGCGAGATGCGGGACTTCCTCGTGGCCGCGCGTGAGCTCAACCCCGAGTCCCTGCAGGCCAACCAGCGGGACTGGATCAACCGTCACACGGTGTACACGCACGGCAACGGGTTCGTGGCCGCACCGGCCAACCGGGTCAACGAGATCGCCGACGACGCGGGTTCGGACCGCGGCGGCCTGCCGAACTTCCAGGTCTCGGACCTGGAGGCCATCTCCAGTGGCCAGGAGATGATGATCCCGGTGACCCAGCCGCGGACCTACTTCGGTCCGCTCATCGCGCAGGCGGACCCCGACTACGCCATCGTGGGGGACAACGGCGACGGGCCCCGTGAGTACGACACCGACACCGAGCAGTACACCTACACCGGCGAGGGCGGCGTCCCGGTCGGCGGCTGGGTCAACCGTATCGCCTACTCGCTCAAGTTCGCCGAGCGCAACATCCTGTTGTCCAGCATCCTCGGCGACGATTCGAAGATCATCTACGACCGCGACCCGCGGGACCGGGTGCAGAAGGTGGCCCCGTGGCTGACCACGGACACCAACACCTATCCGGCGGTGATCGACGGCCGTATCAAGTGGATCGTCGACGGGTACACGACGCTCAAGACCTACCCGTACGCCGAGCTCAGCTCGCTGGAGGCCATGACCTCGGACTCCCTCAACGACGCGAGCGGTCGGGTCCTGCCGGACGAGGAGGTCTCCTACATCCGCAACTCGGTCAAGGCGACCGTCGACGCGTACGACGGCACCGTCGACCTGTACGCGTTCGACGAGTCGGACCCGGTGCTGCAGACGTGGATGAAGGCGCTGCCGGACATCGTGCAGCCACGTGAGGCGATCTCCGAGGAGTTGGAGGAGCACCTGCGCTACCCGGAGGACCTGTTCAAGGTGCAGCGTGAGCTGCTGGCCAAGTACCAGGTCGATGATCCGGGCCAGTTCTTCACCAACGACGCCTTCTGGTCGGTGCCGTCCGATCCGACGGTGACCTCGTCGATCCAGAACCCGCAGGGCCCGCCCGCGGGCGGCCCCGCCGGTGGTCCGGCCGGCAGTCCCGCCGGTGGTCCCGCGGGCGCCCAGACCGTCGACCGTGACGGGCCGGCCCAGCCGCCGTACTACGTGGTGGCCTCCGATCCGACTGACCCGGAGTCCGACGAGCCGTCGTTCCAGCTGATCTCGGCCTTCCGGGGCTATGAGCGTGAGTTCCTCGCCGCACACATGACGGCGAGCTCGGACCCCGAGACCTACGGACAGATCACGGTGCGGGTCCAGCGGCCCACGGAGCCGCTCTCCCAGGGCCCGAACCAGGCGCAGGACATCATGATCGCCTCGCCGGCGATCGCCGAGGACCGCCGACTGTGGGGTGAGACCGCCGAGATCACGGAGGGCAATCTCCTGGCGCTGCCGTTGGCGGACGACTCGGTCCTCTATGTGGAGCCGATCTACACCCAGCGCAAGGACCAGGACTCCGCGTTCCCGAGGCTGCTGCGGGTGATGGTCTCGTACGACCGTGCGGTGGGCTACGCGCCCACGCTCTACGAGGCGTTGCGGCAGGTCGGGATCGAGGCAGACCCGGACGTCGTGCGTATCGACGAGAGCGGTGAGGCGGAGGCCGAGGCCGAGGAGGGCGCCGCGCGGCCTGCGCAGGGCACCGCTCCGCGGCCGTCGTCGCCGGCCACCGGGGGAGGCGCTGACGACGCCGAGCGGGCGTCCGCCGTGCGTGAGCTCAACTCGGCGCTGAACGCGGTCCGCTCCGCTCAGAGCGGGGGAGACCTCTCCGATCTGGGGCAGGCGCTCGAGGACCTGCAGGCCGCTGTCGACGCCTATCAGGGCCTCGGGAACTGAGTCGACCTGCGGCTTTGAGTGCGAGGGTATGAGTTGCGTCATCTTCTCGTCGTTCGGCGTCCACCGATTTGCAATGCCCGGTGAGTGGCACGTAGTGTCATAGACGCAAACGACGCGGGGTGGAGCAGCTCGGTAGCTCGCTGGGCTCATAACCCAGAGGTCGCAGGTTCAAATCCTGTCCCCGCTACCACGCACCAGGCCCGGTTCCCGAGAGGGAGCCGGGCCTGAGGTCATTTCTGGAGTCGTCTCGTTCGAGTTTGCCGACGCCGTGGTCGGGAGTGCGGACAACGTAGCTGCCTCCGGAGCGCTCGTCGCGCCTGTCCTCGTGTTCCGGCCCACGCAGCGGTTCGGTCCTCGTATGGTGGACAGGTGTCTGTTCGCATGTCCGATGCGGCCACGACGACGCCCCGTGACGGCAGGAGAGCCACATGACCACCTCACTCGACCGCGATGCCCTGTTGATCGGCACCCAGTGGCGTTCCCCCGCCACCGATGACGTGATCGAGGTGATCAGCCCGCACACCGAGGAGGTCGTCGCCCGCGTGCCCGAGGGCTCGGTGGCGGACATGGACGCCGCGGTGGCCGCCGCGCGCGAGGCCTTCGACCACGGCCCGTGGCCCCGCATGAGCCCCGACGAGCGGATCGAGGTCGTCGCCAGGCTGTCCGCCCTGTACGCGGCGAAGCTCGATGACATGGCGACCGTCATCTCCACGGAGATGGGTTCCCCGATCTCGTTCAGCAAGCTCGCCCAGGCGCCCGCCCCGTGGATGCAGATCGAGGCCTTCCTCACCATCGCGCGTGAATTCCCGTGGGAGGAGACCCGCCCCGGCGTCCTCGGCGGGGAGGTGCTGGTGCGACACGAGCCCGTGGGCGTGGTCGCGGCGATCCCGCCGTGGAACGTCCCCCAGTTCACGGTCCTGTCCAAGCTGATCCCGGCCCTGCTGACGGGGTGCACGATCGTGGTCAAGCCGGCGCCGGAGACGCCGCTGGACACCTACCTGCTGGGCGAACTGCTCATCGAGGCGGGCGTGCCCGAGGGCGTCGTGAGCATCGTCGCCGGCGGCCGCGAGGTGGGCGAGCACCTGGTGCGGCACCCCGCGATCGACAAGGTGGCGTTCACCGGATCCACCGCGGCGGGCCGGAAAATCGGCGCGATCTGCGGCGAGCAGCTCAAGCGCTGCTCCCTCGAGCTGGGCGGCAAGTCCGCGGCGATCGTGCTCGACGACGCGGACCTGACGACCGTGGTCGAGGGGCTCAAGTTCGTCGGCGTGATGAACTCCGGCCAGGCGTGCGTGGCACAGACCAGGGTGCTGGTGAGTCGCGACCGCCACGACGAGGTGGCACAGGCGCTGGCCGACGGCATCGGGTCGATGGTGGTGGGGGACCCGCTCGACCCGGCCACGGAGATCGGGCCGATGGTCGCCCGTCGCCAGCAGGAGCGGGTGAACTCCTACATCGAGATCGGGCAGCAGGAGGGTGCGACGCTGCTCGCCGGGGGCTCCGACCGCCCCGACGGCCTGGACACCGGCTGGTACGTACGACCCACGGTCTTCGGTGGCGTCGACAACTCGATGCGCATCGCGCAGGAGGAGATCTTCGGCCCCGTCATCTCCGTGATCGCCTACGACGACGTCGACGACGCCGTCCGGATCGCCAACGACTCCGAGTACGGACTGGCGGGCACCGTGTGGACCGCCGACCGGGAGGCAGGGCTGGGCGTCGCGCGACGGGTCCGGACCGGCACCTACGGCGTGAACACCTACACGATGGATTTCTCCGCCCCGTTCGGCGGCTTCAAGGCATCCGGGGTGGGGCGCGAGTTCGGCCCCGAGGGGCTGGCCCAGTACACCGAGCTCAAGTCCGTCTACCTTGAGCAGAGCTGACCGTGGCGGGGGACGAGAGGACGACGGGCCTGTCGGTACGGGACACAGATCGGGTCCGCACCCTGACCCTGGCGCGCCCCGATGCCCTCAACGCCTTCAACGAGGCGCTGTACGACGCGGTCACCGAGGCATTGCACGACGCCGCCGCCGACCCCACGGTCGCGGTGGTCCTGCTCACCGGTGAGGGCCGGGCGTTCAGCGCGGGCACCGACCTGCTGGAGATGGGTGAGCGGATCACCAACCCCGACTTCGTCCCCGGCGAGCACGGATTCCTGGGACTCGTCGACGCGCTCGCCGGGTTCGACAAGCCGCTGGTCCTCGCGATCAACGGGCTCGGACTGGGTATCGGCATGACGATCATCGGGTTCGCCGACCTGGTGTTCATGGCCGACGACGCCCGGCTCAAGTGCCCGTTCACGAGCCTGGGGGTGGCGCCCGAGGCGGCGTCGAGCTACCTGCTGCCCAGGCTGGTGGGTCGGCAGAACGCCGCGTGGGCCCTGCTGTCCTCGGAGTGGATCACGGCCCGCGAGGCCCACGAGATGGGACTGGTCTGGCGGCTGTGCGCCCCCGCTGAACTCCAGCAGGTCGCCGGCGAGCACGCCGCACGGTTGGCGCGGCTCCCGATCTCGAGTCTGCGGGCGGTCAAGCGGACGATGACCGAACCACTGACGCGCCAGATCGCAGACGCCCGCGAACGGGAGAACCGGGCATTCGCCGACCTCATGGGTGGGCCGGCGAACGCGGAGGCGCTGGCGGCATTCGCCGAAGGGCGCACGCCGGACTTCGCCTCGTTACCCGACGGGTCCTGACCCCGGCGCCTGCGACGATCCCGCGCCCGCCCGCCCGTCCTCGCCGGAGCCGCATGGCCCACCATGGTGGCGTGACGCCCGATCAGGAGAGCCCCACCCGTCCGGTCGACGTGGTGGTGATCGGCGCCGGCCAGGCCGGACTGTCGGCCGGCTACCACCTCAGGCGGCGGGGGTTCGCGCCGGTCGGCCGTGCCGAGGCGGGGGAGCGCACCTTCGTCATGCTCGACGCCGAGGACGCCCCCGGCGGGGCCTGGCGGCACCGCTGGGAATCCCTCACCATGAGCACGGTCAACGGCATCTTCGAACTGCCGGGCCGACCCGTCCCCGATGTCGACCGCACCGCCCCGAGTCGGGACGTCCTGCCGCCCTACTTCGCCGACTACGAGAACCGATTCGGGCTCGACGTCCGGCGGCCGGTCCGCGTGCGCTCGGTCCGCAGACCCACGCCCGGGCGGGACGGGCCGGAGTCCGACCACCTCGTCGTCGTCACCGATCCAGGCGGTGACACCCGCCCTGAGGCCTGGGCGGCGCGCTACGTCATCAACGCCACCGGCACCTGGACCCGACCGTTCTGGCCGTACTACCCCGGCCAGGAGACGTTCCGCGGCCGACAGCTCCACGTCCACGACTACGTCGACGCCGAGGAGTTCGCCGGACAGCGCGTCGTGATCGTCGGCGCCGGCATCTCCGCCACCCAGCTGCTCGAGGAGATCTCGCGCGTCGCCGACACCCTCTGGGTAACCAGGCGGGAGATCGAATGGGAGACGGATCCCGCGCCGGAGAACTTCTCCGCCGCGATCGACCGGGTCGCCGAGCGGACCGCGCAGGGCTTGCCCCCGCAGAGCATCATCCGCGTCACCGGCATGTACCGCGCCCCGTGGATCGAGCGCGCCGACGAGCGTGGTGTCCTGGTCCGCCACCCCATGTTCACCCGCATCGAACCCGGCGGGGTGCGGATGCCCGACGGGCGACACGAACCGGCGGACGTCATCCTGTGGGCGACCGGGTTCCGGCCCGCGGTCGCCCACCTGGCGCCCCTGGGGCTGCGCACCCCGGAGGGCGGCATCCGGGTGGCGGAGGGACGGGCCCTCGACGAGCCGCGGTTGTTCCTCATCGGCTACGGCCCGTCCCAGTCGACCGTGGGGGCCAACCGGGCGGGCCGCGACGCCGTCCGGGCGATCGTCGCCGAGCTCTAGTTGTCGCGGACGACCTCTAGAGGGTCCGTGAGATGAGCTCCTTCATGATCTCGTTGGTGCCGCCGTAGATCTTCTGCACGCGGGCCGAGGCGTACATGCGGGCGATCGGGTACTCCGTCATGAAGCCGTAGCCACCGAAGACCTGCAGGCAGCGGTCGATGATCTCGCACTGCTTATCGGTGCAGTAGTACTTGGCCATCGACGCCGTCGACGGATCCAGCTCACCCTCGAGATGCAGGGTGATGCAGTGGTCCAGCAGGGTGCGCGCGGCGAGCGCCTCGGTCTTGCACTCGGCCAGCTCGAAACGCAGGTTCTGGAACTTGAGGATGGGCTTGCCGAACGCCTCGCGCTCCTTGGCGTAGTCCGTCGCCAGCTTCACGGCGGTCTCGGCCGCCGCGACCGCTGTCACAGCGATGATGAGGCGCTCCTGCGGGAGCTGCTGCATGAGCTGGATGAACCCCTGGCCCACGCCCTCCTCGCCACCCAGGGCGTTCCCGGCGGGCACGCGCATGTCGTCGAAGAACAGCTCCATCGTGTCCTGGTATTTCAGGCCGATCTTGTCGAGCTTGCGGCCGCGGTCGAAGCCGGGCAGGTCGGTGGTCTCCGCGACCAGCAGGGACAGGCCCTGCGCGCCCTCGCCGCCCGTGCGGGCGACGATGACGAGCAGGTCGCAGTGCATGCCGTTGGAGATGAAGGTCTTGGCGCCGTTGACCACGAAGTCGTCGCCGTCGCGCACCGCCGAGGTGCGCAGCGCCTGCAGATCCGACCCGGCGCCCGGCTCGGTCATCGCGATGGCGCCGACCATCTCTCCGGTCGCCAGCTTCGGCAGCCAGCGCTGCTTCTGCTCCTCCGTGCCGTACTGGAGGATGTAGTGCGCCACGATCGTGCTGTGCACCGAATTGCCCCAGCCGTCGTCGAGGGCTCGGGTCTGCTCCTCGGCGATCACGGCCTCGTGGGCGAACGTGCCGCCGCCACCGCCGTACTCCTCCGGGATGGAGATGCACAGCAGGCCCGCGTCGCCGGCCTTGTTCCAGAACTCACGGTCGACGGCGCCCTGCTCCGCCCAGCGCTCGAGGTGCGGGACGGTCTCCTTCTCCAGGAACGCACGCGTGTGGGCGCGCAGTGCATCCAGATCGTCGGTCATCCACGGGGATCGGAAGGGGGCGGTCTCTAGCACGGGGGACTCCAGCGATGGGACGGGGCCGGTTGACGGCCATGACGATCCCACCATACAACTGCATTGTCTGACATGCATGTGTATGGTCGACCTTCCGGCGGCGCCCTCGGGCGTCGCACGTCGCGGCGAGACGAGGTGGGGCGAGTGAGCGCAACGGAACCCGGGTCGGGGGACGGTGTCCCGCGCTCTGCCGACGGTGACCTCACCGCCCGCGCGCGAATCCGCTATGCGGCGCTGGAGCTCTACTCCGATCACGGCGAGGACCGGGTCTCGATGCGACGGGTCGCCGCCCGGGTGGGGGTCACCATCGGGTTGATCCAGCACCACTTCGGCACCAAGGAGGGGTTGCGTCGCGCCGTCGACGAGCTCGTGGTGGAGCAGGTGGTCGCCGCACTGGCGACGGTCGAGCACTCCGGATCAGCAGCGGAGGTCGTGGCGGCCCGCGACGCCGCGGTGCGGGAGATGCTCGAGCGCAACCCGATGTTGGTGAAGTACATCAACCGGGCCCTCCTCGAACCCGACGGCCGGGGTGTCCCGCTTCTCGAGGCGATCGTCGAGCTCACCACCAGGGAGGTCGACAGTCTGCGGCGCGGTGGCCACGCCTCGACGCGGGCGTCGGACAAGGTCCAGGTGGTCCGCACGCTCATGGGCCAGGTGGGTGAGTTGTTCCTCGAACCCGTCGTCGCGGCGGTCTGGGCGCAGATCGGCGGAGACCCCGACGAGCGGCCCTCCACCCGCATCATCGTCGAAGGCCGCTGACCGGGGGATCGGCCCGGATCCGACGTGACGGGACCAGCGCCGCACGGGTGGTGGGGCTCCGGCCGGCCCGCGCGTGGTGCACCGGCGGCTGATCGCCGCTACGCTGTCGAGGGCGTATACCCGGGCAGTCCGCCCGGGGTGGGAAGGACACGTTCATGAGGCTCACCCGTGTGGCGAAGCTCGCCGCGACGGCCGTGATGGCCGGTGCCGCCACGTTGATGGCGCCCGCAGCTGCCCAGGCCGCCGTGCCCGTCGGGGGCGCGACCCCTGTTCTGGTCGGGGGAGTGGCCGGATGCACCATCACCGCCGCCGGGTACGACGACTCCGGAGCGCCGGTCGCGTTCACCGCCGCCCATTGCAGTGAGCGGATCGACGCCCCGGTGATCCTCCGGGACGACCCGGGTGCCGGCGTGATCGGCACCATCGCCACCCGCAACGAGATCCTCGACTACTCCGTGATCCGTCTGGACCCGGGCGTCGCCGTCCCCGTCCGACAGGCGGGCATCGTGGGCCGCGGACCCGCGCCGCAGTTCGGTGACGTCGTCTGCAAGGACGGACTGACCACCGGACACACCTGTGGCATCACCTGGCAGCGCGAGGGCGACCGGTTCTGGACCCACACCTGTGCCGGTTACGGCGACTCCGGTGGCCCCGTGACCCGCGAGGGGCGTCTCGTCGGGCTCCTCTCCGGCGGGCACATGCCGCCGGACGCGGGATCGGCCGGCAGCATCGGCCCCATCCTGCCCTCGTGCATCCACCCGGCGCAGACCCCGTTCTTCCTGCCGGCGGTGGCGTACTCGTTCGACGCGATCGTCGCCGACGCCACCGCGCGCGACTGGCCGGGGAGCGGCTTCCGGATGGCCTGATCGCCCGGCACCCCGCCCGTGGGCGAGGGGCGGACGAGGGCCCGGTACCGACGCGGTCGGTACCGGGCCCTCGTCTGTGTCCGACCCCGTCGCTACCGTCCGCTCCATGCTCTGGACCGAGGACGCGCCCACCCACTGCCCGTACGGCCACGAGCTGGGGCCCGACCGGGTCCTCGTCGGCTGGGATGCCGGTCGCAGCGGCAGTCTCGACCACGGTCACCGTGTCCACATCTGCCGACAGTGCGGAACCATCATGTCGTGGGCGCCGCGCAGTCGGCTGGAGTGAACCGGCTGAAATGGGCGGCGCCCCCGCGGACCGGATGTCCGCGGGGGCGCCGCTCAGTGCGGTGATCGCGCCGGGGTCAGCTCACTTGAGCTCGGCGCTGGACAGATCCAGGATGCGGCGCGCGATCACCAGCTGCTGGATCTGCTGCGTGCCCTCGAAGATGTCGAGGATCTTGGAGTCGCGCGACCACTTCTCCAGGAAGCTGCGCTCGGAGTAGCCGTAGCTGCCGGCCAGCTCGACCGCGCCCAGGGTCACGGCGGAACCCGTGCGCCCGGCCTTGGCCTTGCACATCGACGCCTCCTTGGTGTTGGGCATCTTGTTGTCGGCCATCCACGCCGCGCGCAGCGTGAGCAGGTAGGACGCCTCCCAGTCGGCCTCGAGCTCGAGGTACTTGGCGACAGCGGCCGGCTGGCTGGTGGCCGGACGGTCGTAGTCGATCTCCATACCGGCCTCCTCGAGGAGGGTCCGGATCTCCTCGAGCGCGGCCCGGGCGACGCCCACGGCCATGCCGGCGACCAGCGGACGGGTGTTGTCGAAGGTCTGCATGGCGCCGGCGAAGCCCTTGTCCACGCGGACTTCCGGGTCGCCCAGGAGGTTCTCCTTCGGCACGCGGCAGTCGTCGAACGTGATCTGCGCGGTGTCCGAGGCCCGGATGCCGAGCTTGTGCTCCAACCGATCCACGGAGACGCCGGGGTGGTCGCGGGGCACGACGAAGGACTTGATCGCGGCGCGGCCCTTGCTCTTGTCGAGGGTCGCCCACACCACGATGTGGTCCGCGCGGGCGCCCGACGTCACGAAGATTTTGGTGCCGTTAATGACGTACTCGTCACCGTCCAGTCGCGCGGTGGCCGAGACGGCGGCCGAGTCGGACCCGAAGTCGGGCTCGGTGATGGCCATCGAGGCCCACACCCGGCCGAACTTCTCCATCTGCTCGTCGTTCGCCACGGCGGCGATCGCGGAATTGCCCAGGCCCTGACGGGGGATCGACAGCGTGAGGCCGACGTCGCCCCAGCAGGTCTCGATGATGTTGAGCAGCGACTTCATGTTGCCGCCGTTGGACACTCCCTCCCGCTTCGGGGCGCCGCCGGATCCCATGGTGGCGCCGGAGGCGGCCTGACCGGCGTCCTCCATGGCCTCCATCATGGCCTTGAGGGTGTCCAGCTCGACGGGGTACTCGTGCTCGGCGAGGTCGTACTTGCGGGAGACGGGTCGGAAGATCTGCGTGGCCACCTGGCGGGCCTGGTTCGCACCCGCCTGCAGCTTCTTGGGGAGTTCGAGGTTGATCATCGCTTCAGGTCCTTGGTCCGGTTCGGGAGGGTGGCGGAATGGGCGGAGGTCACAGGACCACCACGCCCTCGGCCACTCCCACGGCACGCAGGTCGCGGTACCACCGCTCGACGGGGTGTTCCTTGGTGAACCCGTGGCCACCGAGCAGCTGGACACCGTCGAGGCCGATCTTCATGCCCTTGTCCGCGGCGATCTTGCGGGCCAGCGCGGCCTCGCGGGCGAAGGACAGTCCCTGCTCGGCGCGGGCGGCGCCGCGCCAGGTGACCAGGCGCATGCCGTCGAGCTCGGTGGCCATGTCGGCCACGGCGAACGCGACCGCCTGGCGGTGCGCGATGGGCTCGCCGAACGCCTGGCGCTCCTTGACGTACGGGGTCACGTAGTCCAGGACGGCGTGGGAGGTGCCCACGGCGAGGGAGGCCCAGCCCAGTCGCGACAGGCGGATGACGTCGGCGTAGGCCGAGGACCGGTCCTCCGGCGAGACGTCGGGGCCGCCGAGGATGGCGTCGGCGGGCAGGGAGACGTCGGTGAGGACGAGTCGGCCGAGGCCGGCGGCGCGCAGGCCCATGGACGGGTCGGCCTCCACCACGAGTCCGTCGGTGTCGGATTCCACGACGAAGAAGGTCGGCGCGCCGTCGAGCGAGGCGGCGACGACGAAGAGTTCCGCGCTGCCGGCCGTGGGCACCATCGACTTGACGCCGCTGAGCGTGAACCCGCCGGCGGTCCGGGTGGCGGTGGTCTCGAGCCGGAACGGGTCGAAGAGCGGCCGCGGCTCGGCCACCACGACGGCGGCCGCGGGGACCTGCTCGGAGGCGAACGCCGGGAGGTACGACTTCTGCTGGGTGTCCGAGCCGAACTGCGTCAGGGTCGTGGCCACGCCGGACGGGGCCAGGATCGGCAGGGCCAGACCCATGTCGCCGTAGGCCAGGGCCTCAGCGACCAGCGAGTTGGTCACCACGCCGCGCTCGGAGGCGATGCCCTCGAACTCCTCGGGGACGTTGAGCATGGTGGCGCCGATCTCGGCCGAGCGCTCGAGCAGGGACGCGGGTGCCTCGGCGGCGGCGTCGGCGTCGTGCGCGGCCGGCCGGATGACCTCGGCGGCGAACTCTCGCACGGTCTGCGAGATCATCTGCTGGTCCTCGTCCAGCGTGAGGTCGAACAGGTCGGGCCGGGCCTCGGAGTCGGCGTCGGGAAGGCGCTTGGGTGCGCCGCCGCCGGTGACCTTCTTGAACGACTTGGTCGCGGCACCGAGGGTCTTGAAACCGGTCTTGGTGGCCTCGTAGGTGACCCGGTCGACCTTCTGCCGCAGTCCGAAGCGCTCGGCGAACTCCGACCCGGTAATGGTGGTCAGCGCGCGCATGGCGGCGCCGATCGCGTCGATGCGCGCGGGGTTCTTGCCCGGTGTCGAGGTCTCCGCGCGTCCGGTCGTGGACGGGGCTGTGGGGTTCTTGCTCATCATCACCAGCTGTTCTCGTGACGGACGGTGGACTGTGCTGTCCCCGACACCTTACTTCGGAGTAAGTTCCGAGCGCCACACTTTCCTCGAACACGTCCCTGCCGCCGGCGGGAGGGGTGGTGTCAGCCGCGCAGGAGGTCGACCGCCTGCTCGACCGCACCCGGGCGACCGGCCACGAACCAGTCGTAGCCGCCCACCTCGACGGTCGCGCACACCCCGCCCGCCCCCTCGACGAGTGCGCGGCCGGGTAGCCAGTCCCACTCGGGGCAGGAGTGCTGGCACCACACCGTGTGGATCCCACACGCAACGGAGGCCAGGTCCACGGACCCGGACCCGAGCATCCGGATGGTCGCCGCGCCGCGGCTCACGCGGTGGAAGGGCTCGGCGAGATGGGGATCGTCGAAGAACGGCGGGTGCAGGTAGGTGGCGAGGCTGCCGGCGGCCAGGTCCCCGGGGGCCAGGCGCGCGACGGGCACCCCGTTGCGGCGCGTCGGCACGTCCGAGCCGCCGACGAACGTCTCCCCGGTGACGGGTCGGTGGACCGCCCCGAGCAGGTAGTCGTCACCGCCGGTGACCGCGACGGCCGAGCACCAGTAGTCGGAGCCGGAGACGAAGTTGTAGGTGCCGTCCACCGGGTCCACGACCCACCGCCGTTCGCCGTCGCCGGTGACGAGGGAGCCCTCCTCGCCGAGGACGCCGTCGGACGGGCGGTGTTCGGCGAGGAGTGCGGTGATGTGTCGCTCGGCCGCGTCGTCGGCCTCGGTGACCACGTCGGAGACGGAGGTCTTGCGGCGGACGTCGAGCCCGTCCTCGCGCAGTCGCCGCGCGAGGTTTCCGGCGTCGACGACGAGGCGGGCGGCCAGATCGGCGTCGGTCATCCCCCCGGTGGACTCGTCGTGCAGGGGGCCCGGGTGGCGGGTGTCCATGGACGTTCACTTCCTCCGCTTGGTCGTCGCGGCTCGCTGACCACGAGCGGTAGCGGGTCCGAGGCATCCGACGCTACCGCCGGGGGGTGACGATCGGAGGCGCGGCAGGCCACGGGGAGGGGGCGGGTGGGCAAACGCTGGAAGGCGCCCGGGCCGCGTAGAGTTGGTAGACGTGCACCCTGAAGTTTCTGCCGACATCGCTGCCCTCGACTCGACCCTGACCACGGTCGAGAAGGTCCTCGACATCGAGGAGCTCGCCCGCCGCGTCGACGAGCTCGAGCAGATGGCCGCCGACCCGGACCTGTGGAACGACCAGGACCGGGCGCAGAAGGTCACCAGCGAGCTGTCGTACATCCAGGCCGATCTGCGCCGCTGCCGTGATCTGCGGCAGCGGATCGAGGACCTGCCACTGATGTACGAGCTGGCGGAGGAGGAGGGCGGCGGTGCCGTCGAGGAGGCGGACGCCGAGCGCTCCAGCCTGCGTGAGGACGTCGAGGCCATGGAGGTCAAGACGATGCTCAGCGGCGAGTACGACCAGCGTGACGCCGTGGTCAACATCCGTGCCGGCGCCGGCGGCGTGGACGCCGCGGACTTCGCCGAGATGCTCATGCGTATGTACATCCGGTGGGCGGAGAAGGCCGGCCACAAGGTCGAGGTGTACGACACCTCGTACGCGGAGGAGGCGGGGATCAAGTCCGCCACCTTCGTGGTCAAGGACCCGTACATGTACGGGACCCTGTCCGTCGAGCAGGGAGCGCACCGGCTGGTGCGGATCTCCCCGTTCGACAACCAGGGCCGCCGCCAGACCTCCTTCGCCGAGGTCGAGGTGCTGCCGGTCGTGGAGACAGTCGACTCCATCGAGGTCCCGGAGAACGAGGTCCGGGTGGACGTCTACCGCTCCTCCGGCCCGGGTGGTCAGTCCGTCAACACCACCGACTCCGCCGTCCGCCTCACCCACGTCCCGACCGGGATCGTGGTGACGTGTCAGAACGAGAAGTCCCAGCTGCAGAACAAGGTCGCGGCCATGAAGGTGCTGCAGGCCAAGCTGCTCGAGCGCAAGCGGCAGGAGGAGCGGGCCGCCATGGACGCGCTCGGTGCGGGTGGCAACGCCTCCTGGGGTAACCAGATGCGGTCCTACGTCCTGCACCCGTACCAGATGGTCAAGGACCTGCGCACCGAGTACGAGGTCAACAACCCGTCCGCGGTCCTCGACGGTGACATCGACGGGTTCATCGAGGCCGGCATCCGATGGCGCATGCGGGAGGGGGCGGACGCCTAGTGGCCTTCCGGACAGATTTCAGCGGAGTCCTGGCCTGGCTGAGCAACGACGGACTGGAGGTCGTCCTCCTCGTCCTGGGGGCCGCCCTGATGACCCGGGTGATCGGGAAGATCGCCCGGATGTGGACAGGCCGGATCGACGCGAGGAACGCCGACAAGGAATTGTGGTCGGAGGAGTCGAAGCATCTCCACTCCCTCGTCCAGGTCGTCTCCTACGTCGCCGTGGGGATCCTGTACATCCTGTTCGGAATCCAGATCCTGCTGCGGTTCGGCGTCAACCTCGTCACCCTCGTGGCGCCGGCCACCGTTCTGGGCGCCGCGCTGGGCTTCGGCGCGCAGAAGATCGTCCAGGACTTCCTCGCCGGCTTCTTCGTGCTGGCCGAGCGGCAGTACGGCTACGGCGACATCGTCGAGCTCACCACGGCGACCGGCGTCGCCGCCGGGACGATCGAGGACGTCACGCTCCGGGTCACCCGGCTACGCACCCTGGACGGCGAGGCGGTCATCGTCCCCAACGGTCAGATCGTCACCGCCATCAACCAGTCCCAGGACTGGGCTCGCGCGATCATCGACGTCCCCGTCCCCAACAACGCCGACATGGACAAGGCACACGAGGTGCTCGCCGAGGTCTGTCGCGACATCGTCCACGACGACCGTGTGGGTGAGTACGTGCTCGACGAACCGTCGGTCATGGGTGTGCAGTCGATCAAACTCGAGCAGACCGTCATCCGCCTGCTCGCCCGGACCAAGCCGGGAATGCAGTGGGAGGTGGGCCGTCGGATGCGCGCCGTCATCCTCCGCCGCTTCCGCCAGGAGGGGATCGTCCTGGAGCCGGAGGCGCTGGCCGCCATCCGCGCCGGGATGCTGCGACCGCAGGCCGGAGAGGGGAGCGTCTGATGGCCCGGCACAGGGACGATGACATGACCCGGCCCGACGGGACAGCCCCGCAGGGCGCCGCGATCGACGACGACCCGATCCTCGACCGGCCCGACCCGCTCGGGTTGGGCGGGACGCCACCACCGGACGCTCCCTCGCGGAGTCCGAAGCCACGGATCGTCGCACTGCTCGGCGAGTTCTTCAGGATGTCCCGGACGACCGCGATCCTCCTCGGCGCGTTCGTCCTGGCAGGCGTGCTGTATCTGCTCGTCCGCGACGAGCCGGTGGTCGCTTTCGGGCCGCAACCCGCGCAGGACCCCACCGGGACCTCGGAACCGGCCGAACCGGCCGAACCGGTCGACCCGTCGTCCACGCCGACGGATCAGACCACCGAGACCACGGCCCCGACCCCGAGTTCGTCTCCGACTCCGACGGGAACGGGCTCCCGCACGACCAGCACCACGGTGACGGGAGGGACCGCGACGACGGGTCCCGATGCCGAGGGGTTCCCCGGTGGCGCCGATCCGCAGGCCCCGCAGCAACAACAGCCACAGCAGTCGCCGCAGCAGCAGCCTGACCAGCAGTCGCAACCGCAGCTGCAGCAGGAGGCCCCGGGCGCCGGGGAGACCTCGGTGCCCGGCGGCGCCCTCGAGGGGTAGCGCCACCGGGTGGCCGCGCCGCGGCCGCCGCCGCGTTGTTCGACCGCTCCCGTGCCTGTGGCCTGCGTGGCGTTAGGCTATCGGAGTGATCACTGCTTCCCGTGTGACGAAGTCGTACCCGTCCTCGACGCGTCCGGCGCTGTCCGACGTGAGCGTGGAGATCGGTGACGGCGAGTTCGCGTTCCTCATCGGTGCGTCGGGATCGGGCAAGTCCACGTTCCTGCGGCTCGTTCTCCGCGAGGACCGCCCGGATTCGGGCACCCTCACCGTCGCCGGCCACGACCTCACGCGCATGAAGGGCTCCGACGTGCCCGTGCTGCGACGCTCTCTCGGCTGCGTGTTCCAGGACTTCCGTCTGCTGGAGAACAAGACGGTCGCGGAGAACGTCGCGTTCGCGCTGCAGGTGATCGGCAAGTCCCGCCGGACCATCGACAAGGTGGTGCCGGAGACCCTGGACATGGTCGGGCTGGGCGGGAAGGCCGATCGCCGACCTCACGAACTCTCCGGTGGGGAACAGCAGCGGGTCGCGATCGCGCGGGCGTTCGTCAACCGCCCGGTGCTGCTGCTGGCGGACGAACCGACGGGCAACCTCGACCCCGAAACCAGCGAGGACATCATGCTCCTGCTCGACCGGATCAACAGGACGGGGACCACCGTGCTCATGGCGACCCACGACAGGCACATCGTGGACCGCTCGCGGCGCCGCGTGGTGGAACTGGTCGACGGCTCGGTCGTCCGCGACGACGCCCGCGGAACCTACGGGGTGGACCGCTGATGGCCGCTACGTTCGTCGCCTCCGAGGTCGGGCAGGGACTGCGCCGCAACCTGTCCATGACGTTGGCCATGATCATCACCACGGCGGTGGCCCTGGGCATGCTGGGGGCGGGCCTGCTCGTGGCCATGACCGCGTCCGCGAGTCAGGACAAGTACGACTATCTCAACGAGTTCCGCGTCTACGTGGACCGGTCGATCTCGCTGGAGGATCCGGACTGCGCGGCGGAATGCGGCCGGATCCTCCAGCGGCTCGAGACGACGCCGGGCGTGGCGTCGGTGGAGTACAAGAATCCCGAGCAGACCTACGCCGAGTTCGTCGACCTGTTCTCCTCGACAGACCCGGTGCTGGTGGAGTCGACCTCGCCGGACGCCCTCGGCTCGCGGTTCACCCTGACACTGACCGACCCCACGCGGGCCGAGGCGGTGGCGCGTGACCTGGCGGAGGTGGACGGCATCGAGATCGTCCAGGGGCAGGGCGAGCTCGTCGAACGGGTCTTCTCCGTCCTCGACGGCGTCCGCAACGCGGCCTTCGCGATCGCGGTCGTCCAGCTGCTGGCGACCGTCCTGCTCATCGCCAACATGACGCAGATCGCCGCGTTCACCCGGCGGACCGCCCTGGGGATCATGCGACTGGTGGGCGCGAGCCGCTGGTACACGGAGTTGCCGTTCGTCCTCGAGGCGGTGATCGCGGCGGTGGCCGGCGCCCTCCTCGCGGTGGGGGGCCTGCTGGTGGCCAAGAACGTCTTCCTCGACAGGGTGCTGGCGGAGGCCTACCGCGCGAACCTGGTCGAGCGGATCACCACCCCCGACATCCTCCTCCTCGCACCGGGGCTGGTCGTGGCGGGCGCGGGGGTCTCCGCGCTCACCGCCTGGATCGCCCTGAGGCTCACGGTTCGGCACTGAACGCGCCCTCCATCTAGACTCTGGGGGCTGCGGAACGGCGGCGAGGGCACGGCAATCAGGAGGTGACGCGACGTGGCCAAGAAGAACAAGAAGAAGGGCGCGTCGTCCCTCGGCTCCGACGGGAGCATCGTCGCGAGCAACCGCAAGGCCCGGCACGACTTCCAGATCCTGGAGACGCACGAGGCCGGCATCGCGCTGGTCGGGACCGAGATCAAGAGCATGCGTGAGGGCAAGACCTCGCTGGTCGACGCGTTCGCGACGGTCGACGACGGCGAGGTGTGGCTCCGCGGGCTACACATCCCCGAGTACTCGCACGGGAGCTGGACCAACCACGCCCCGAAGCGTGCCCGGAAGCTCCTGCTGCACCGCCGCGAGATCGACTCGCTCGTGGGCAAGGTGCGCGACGGCAATGCCACCCTCGTCCCGTTGTCGCTCTACTTCGTGGGCGGCCGGGTGAAGGTCGAGCTGGCCGTCGCACGGGGCAAGCAGGCGCACGACAAGCGCCACGACATCGCCCGCCGGACCGCCGAGCGTGAGGCCGTGCGTGAACTCGGCAGGAAGATCAAGGGCATGCGGGCATGATGCCGGTCGCGTTGGCGTCGACTTCGGCGGTGGCGTACGGCATCAGCGACTACCTCGGCGGTGTGGCCTCCCGCCGCGCCCGCGTGCTGCGCGTGGTCAGCGTCTCCTATCCGCTGTCGATCGTGCTGGTGGGCGTCGCTGCCCTGGTCGCCGGTGGGTCGCCGACCGGGGTCGGTCTGGGGTGGGGCCTGGCCTCCGGGATGGCCTCGGGTGTCGCGGTGTGGTCGTTCTACCTGGCGCTCTCCCGCGGGCCGATGAGTGTGATCTCGCCGATCACGGCGGTCCTGGCGGCGGCGGTTCCGCTGGCGTTCGGTCTGGCGGCGGGGGAGCGGCCCGCGCCCGCGGCGGGGGCGGGCATGGCGCTCGCGCTGGTGGCGACCGTGTTGGTCTCCATGGAGAGCCGGGACGGCTCGTCCGCCCTGCACGGGCGCCTCACCCGTCGTCTCCTGGTGCTCACGCTCTTCTCCGGGCTGGCGTTCGCCGCGTTCTTCGTGTTGTTGGCGCAGGTGCCGCCGGGCCAGGGCCTGTGGCCGGTCGCGGCCTCGCGGATCGGGGCGACGGTGATGCTGCTGGTCGCCGCGGTCGCAGCCCGTGAGTCGTTCCGTTTCTCCCGGCGTCTCATCGCGATCGGCGTGGTGATCGCCGTGTTCGACGCCGTCGCCAACGGTGCCTTCTACTTCGCCTCGCAGGCGGGGATGCTCTCCCTGGTCAGTGTGATCGCTGCGCTGTACCCCGCTTTCACCGTAGCGCTGGCGATCGCCCACGGCGGGGAGCGGATGCGTGCGGTCCAGATGGTCGGACTCGTCCTGGCGGGGGTGGCGATCTCCCTGCTCGCACTCGGCTGAACCGGGTGCTCGGCTGAACCGGGTGCTCGGCTGAACCGGGTGCTCGGCTGAGAGGGGAGAGCGGGATCACTCTGGCGGGCGGCGCGTCACCGGGGTAGGGTGGGGAGTCCGTCGGCGGAAGTCGGCGGTCCTGACGGGGCTGACTTGGTTTCGACTACGTGAGTTGACGCAGGGGAAGCGTGCCGGTGCAGGCCAGAGACCACCGTAAGCGTCGTGGCAACCAATTACGCGCCGATACCAATCAGCGCGACTACGCCCTCGCTGCCTGATAGCGAGCCCGTAGTCTGTCGGCCCGGGGTCGCTCTCGCCCCGGTCACCGGCATCATCTAGAGAGATCACCGGCTCACCCGGTCACGGGGTGGGTCGGGACATCACACAGTGACTGGGATCGTCATCACCGACATGTCCGCATGAGGGTGAGATCCGAGTAGAGGCCAACGCGGACTGCGCACGGAGAAGCCCTGCCGATGCTGCGGAGGACCCGGGTTCAATTCCCGGCAGCTCCACCATTCGGGCCACACCCCCGGTCGACGCCGACCGGGGGTGTGGTGCATTTGCATCGACGGTGCGCGCGCGGGGTCGCTCCCACCGCTTCGGTACCCTCTGGCGTAGTGCCGGTCACCCGGAAGAGGTCGACGGTCTCCCAGTAGAGAAAGGCCCGCGTACACGTGAACGCCAAACCCAACAAGAACACCAAGGTCCTCCAGACCAAGTCCAACAACGGGATGATCATCACCGTGGTCGCGCTCATCGCGGTCGCCGTCGTGGTCCTCGGTGGCGTCGTCTGGATGGCCCAGCGGGGCGGAGAGGCCAACCCCATCACGTTCGGCGAGACCAATGACGAGCTGATCGACATCACCGAGGCCGGCGTGGTCGTCGTCGGCCCGGACGAGGCGCCGACCGTCCAGATCTGGGAGGACTACATGTGCCCCGCATGTGGCTCCTTCGAGGCGCAGTACGGTGAGTCCATCTCCGAGGCCGTCGAGGCCGGGGATCTGCAGGTCGAGTTCCACACCCTGAACTTCCTCAACGGCCAGTCCGGCTCCGGTGAGTACTCCACGCGCGCGCTCGCGGCCATCCAGTGTGTCGCGGCCAAGGACTCCCTGCCCGTGTTCTTCGACGTCAAGAATGCGTTCTTCGCCGAGCAGCCGGGGGAGGGCGGCGGCGACCTCTCGGCCCGCGAGCTGGCGGACATCGCGGAATCAGCCGGCGCGAACGCGGACTCGGTCGAGTGCATCGGCAACGTCGAGTCCAACGGCGGCATGGACAAGGCCTCCGACAGTGCGGACAACGCCCAGCAGAGCATCCGCGAGATCACCGATCGCGTGTCCACCCCGACGGTCGCCCACGAGGGCGAGGTCGTCGACATCGGCAACGCCGCCTGGCTCCAGGACATCATCGCGTAACTCGTCCGGCGAACCGCCCGGTGCTCGTGCCGGGTGCGCAACTGTGGCCCGGCCCCGCCCCTCCCGGTGGGGCCGGGCCCGATTTGGAGGCCCGAACCGTGGTGGTGTAACTTAGGTCGGGCCGGTCACCGAGAGGTGAGCGGCGGACAAATGGATACGGGGCTATGGCGCAGCTGGTAGCGCACCACACTGGCAGTGTGGGGGTCAGGGGTTCGAGTCCCCTTAGCTCCACCGAGGACGAGATCCCGGGACAACGGAAACGATGTCCCGGGATCTCGCCATGTGGCGCCTTCCGCCATCCGGTCCGCGGTCGTAGTGTCGGGGTATGGCGGGGCCAGGGGAGATCACGGACGTCGTCGACGTGCTCGACGCGCTCGTCGACCACGGTCGGCTGGTCGGGTACGTCTGTGGCGTCCGCGAGAGCGGGCGCTCCAGGATCGTCTCCGGCGGAGCCCGCATCGTGGGCGGACCCGCGCTGGGGGAGGACGCGGTGTTTCCACTGTCGTCCAACACCAAGCCGGTCGGCGGGATCCTGGCGATGCGTCTCGTGGAACGCGGTGTGCTGACCCTCGACGACCCGGTGGACACGTTCTTGCCCGAGCTGGCGGACCCTCCAGTGCTGGCCACGCCGGACGCCCCGCTGGACCGCACGGTCCCGGCCGAGCGGCCCCTCACACTGCGGCACCTGCTCACCATGACCGCGGGTGCCGGCTGGGTGGGGGAGAACCCCGCGTTGTCGGAGGCGATGTCCGACCGTGGGGTCGCCCCGGGGCCGTACGCCCCGGCCGTCGCGCCGGACGAGTATCTCCGTCGGCTGGCGGAGCTGCCCTTCGCGGGCCAGCCGGGCCAGCAATGGTGGTACCACACCAGCAGCGATGTCCTCGGGGTGCTCCTCGCCCGCGCCACCGGCTCGTCCGTGACCGAGTTGCTGGCCGAGTACGTCACCGGGCCACTGGGGCTGGCCGACACGGGGTTCACGGCCGACCTCTCCCGTCTCCCCACCTCGTACGGCCTCGGGCCCGACGGCAGGGTTTCGCCACTGGACACCGCGGGCAGGTTCGCGGTGCCGCCGGTCTTCGAGTCCCTCGCCTGCGGCCTCGCCGCGACGGTGGGCGATTATCTGGAGCTGTTGGGTGTGCTCGTCGACGGTGGCCCGGTGCTCGACCCGGAGAGTGCTCGGCTGATGGCCACCGACCACCTGACAGCGCGGCAGCGGGCGAGCGCGGAGGATTTCCTCGGGCCCGGCTGCGGCTACGGGTTCCAGGTGGAGGTGCGCCCGGGCGGCGTGGTCGGCTGGGCCGGGGGACTGGGGACGATCGGGTACGTCGACCGCGGCACCAGGCGGGCCGCGGCGGTCTTCACCACCCAGTCCTTCGACGTCCCCGGCACGACCGAGGCGCTCGAGACCGTCTGGTCGCTGCTGCGCTGACGACCCGTCCTCGCGGACCGGTCAGCGCCACCACGTGTCGAGCGGGGTGGCGGGCACCGTGCGCTTGTGGCGCGAGCCCAGGAACAGCTGCTCGATCCGCGCGGAGGCCTCGGGCGGGACGCCGTCGCGGCCCTCGAGGTAGTCGTCGATCTGGGCGTAGGTCACGCCGAGGGCGACCTCGTCGGGCAGGCCCGGCCGGTCATCCTCGAGGTCGGCGGTGGGGACCTTGCGCCAAGTGGAGTCCGGCGCGCCGAGGTGGCGTAGCAGTGCCGCGCCCTGTCGTTTGGTGAGACCGGTCAGGGGGGTCAGGTCGACCCCGCCGTCGCCGTATTTGGTGAAGAAGCCGGTGACCGCCTCGGCGGCGTGGTCGGTGCCGACGACGAGGAGGTTCAGTTGCCCGGCCACGGCGTACTGGGCGATCATCCGCTCACGCGCCTTGACGTTGCCGCGGACGAAGTCACGGAGCGGCGCCGCCTCGTCGGGCAGAGCCGTGAGTGCGGCGGAGGCGGCCTCGGAGGCGGCGTCGGACGCGGGGCGGACATCCACCGTGAGACTCTCGTCCGGACGGATGAACTCCAGGGCCGCCTGCGCGTCGGCCTCGTCGGACTGTTCGCCGTAGGGCAGGCGCATCGCCACGAACCGGGCGCGCGACATCCCCTCGTCCCGCAGTCGCTCCGCGGCGAGCTGACAGAGCCGGCCGGTCAGGGTGGAGTCCTGCCCGCCGCTGATCCCCAGGACGAAGCCCGTGGCGGGGGTCGAACGGAGGTAGTCGACCAGGAACGTGACCCGCGACCCGACCTCCTCCGCGGGATCGATGTCGGGACGGACGCCGAGTTCGGCGATGATGGTGGCGCGCAGGGCGGCAGCGCGGTCTGTCGTGGTCTCGGTCATGGCGTCAGCATAGGAACCACGTGTGACGACCGCGTGACATCTCCGCCGGTGGCCGCGAGTACCCGGAGCGCGGCCGGGGTGCGGGCGGGGTGCCGTCCGTCGCCGGTTGGAGTTCTGGCCGGGCAGTCCGTTACGATGGACCAGTTGTGTGTCGTACATCCGACCTTCCGGGACGGACGTGTCGCACAGTGATCCCCAGTCGTGTCGGCGGCCATAGCGGCCGCCCCGAGAGCCTAAGGAGCGCCAGATGAAGGTCCGCAAGTCCCTTCGGTCGCTGAAGAACAAGCCGGGCGCCCAGGTTGTCCGTCGTCGCGGCAAGGTCTACGTGATCAACAAGAAGGACCCCCGTTTCAAGGCCCGCCAGGGCTGACATGTCCGCGTGAGTCCTCACGCATCCTCGAGGGCCCGCCACCGGTTCGCCGGCGGCGGGCCCTCGTCGTCGTCGTACTCTTACCGGCGCCCACCACGGCCCCGTGGGGACGACTCGCGCCCGGCGGTGAACCGTCCCCGGCCCGCCACATCCGTCCACGCCCCGGACGCACGATCATCCACGTGCTTGTGGAGGGCGTGGGGACAATCTGTGGGGTCCCTGGGGAGGTCCTGTGGGATGCCGACCCGCCGCTCCGGGACGGTGATCGCCGTGCGACCGTAGGTGTGCGCGGCGCCGGATCGACGGTCCGGGGGCGGGGTTCCCACCGGGGGCCCACGGTGTCCACAAGGCGGGATCGCGACCTGGGAATACCAGCGATGTAAGACCAAAATGTTGTGGTCGATTGACTCGCTGGCCACTAGGGGTAGTGTCTAGAAGCGTTGCGGCCCCAATGAATGTCACTCGTGGGATTCGGACCGTGACCCCCGACAGACACCGCGGTCATCCACAGGCCGGGCGAGAGCCCGGGCCCGGGAGGCCGCTACGAGAAGAGCCCCTCGCGCCGTCCGGCGCCGTGCCGAAAGAGGTCCTGAGACACATGGTCACCGTCTACACCAAGCCCGCCTGCGTCCAGTGCAACGCCACCTACAAGGCGCTCGACAAGCAGGGCATCGAGTACGAGATCATCGACATCTCGATGGACGACGAGGCTCGGGAGTACGTCATGGCGCTCGGGTACCTCCAGGCGCCCGTCGTGGTCGCGGGCTCCGACCACTGGTCCGGCTTCCGCCCGGACCGCATCAAGGCACTCGCCACCGTGGCGGCCTGACTGCGCGGTCATAGTCCGACGGCGCGGTAACACCAGGATTCCTTCGACAAGGGGGCGGCGATGGCGGCTCCGATACCGGCCGAGAAGCCGGTGAGGATCGTCTACTTCTCCAACATCTCCGAGAACACCAAACGATTCGTCGACCGGCTCGGTCTCCCCGCACTGCGTATCCCGGTGCGGAGGACCGAGCCCGTCCCGACGGTGTCGGACCCGTATGTTCTGATCGTTCCGACCTACGGGGGAAGCCTCGAGATTACAGGCAAGAACGGAGCCGCGGTCCCGCGGCAGGTGGTCGCGTTCCTCAACAACGCGCACAACAGAAGTCTCTGCCGGGGAGTCATTGCCGGCGGCAACACCAACTTCGGACGGGATTTCGGTCGCTCCGGCGACGTGATCGCCGAAAAGGTGGGGGTCCCGTACCTCTACCGCTTCGAGTTGATGGGCACACACGAGGACGTCATCCGCGTCCGAGAGGGATTGGAAGAGTTTTGGCAGCACCAACCGTGAACCCCGAGAGCATCACCGCGGGAGAGGCGGGCGACGGTCAGCGTCTCGACTACCACGCCCTCAACGCGATGCTCAACCTCTACGACGCGGACGGGAAGATCCAGTTCGACGCGGACCGCCGGGCGGCGCGGGAGTACTTCCTGCAGCACGTCAACCAGAACACGGTCTTCTTCCACAACCTGGACGAGAAGCTCGACTATCTGGTCGAGAAGGACTACTACGAGCGCGAGGTGCTGGACCAGTACGCGCGCAACTTCGTCCGCGAACTGTTCGACCACGCGTACGCCAAGAAGTTCCGCTTCCCGACCTTCCTCGGCGCGTTCAAGTACTACACCTCGTACACGCTCAAGACCTTCGACGGGAAGCGCTACCTCGAGCGCTACGAGGACCGCGTGTGCATGGTGGCGCTCACCCTCGCCGCCGGCGACCAGGTGCTGGCCCGCCAGCTGGTGGACGAGATCATCGACGGTCGCTTCCAGCCCGCCACGCCCACGTTCCTCAACTCCGGCAAGAAGCAGCGCGGGGAGCCCGTCTCGTGCTTCCTGCTGCGCATCGAGGACAACATGGAGTCCATCGGCCGCAGCATCAACTCCGCGCTGCAGCTGTCCAAGCGCGGGGGTGGCGTGGCACTGCTGCTGTCCAACCTCCGTGAGCACGGCGCGCCCATCAAGCACATCGAGAACCAGTCCTCGGGCGTCATCCCCGTGATGAAGCTGCTGGAGGACTCGTTCTCCTACGCCAACCAGCTCGGGGCCCGCCAGGGTGCCGGCGCCGTGTACCTGCACGCGCACCACCCGGACATCTTCAAGTTCCTCGACACCAAGCGGGAGAACGCGGACGAGAAGATCCGCATCAAGACGCTCTCCCTGGGCGTGGTGATCCCGGACATCACCTTCGAGCTCGCCAAGCGCAACGACGACATGTACCTGTTCTCGCCGTACGACGTCGAGCGGATCTACGGCAAGCCGTTCGCGGACGTCGACATCTCGGAGCACTACCACGAGATGGTCGAGGACAGCCGGATCAAGAAGACCAAGATCAACGCCCGGCACTTCTTCCAGACCGTCGCCGAGCTGCAGTTCGAGTCCGGCTACCCGTACATCATGTACGAGGACACCGTGAACCGGGCCAACCCGATCGCCGGCAAGATCACGCACTCCAACCTGTGCTCGGAGATCCTCCAGGTCTCCACGGCCTCGGAGTTCAACGAGGACCTGAGCTACTCCGAGGTGGGCAAGGACATCTCCTGCAACCTCGGTTCGCTCAACATCGCCAAGGCCATGGACTCACCGGACTTCGGTCAGACCATCGAGACGGCGATCCGGGGACTGACCGCGGTCTCCGACCAGACCCACATCGACTCCGTGCCCTCGATCGAGCGGGGCAACTCGGAGTCGCACGCGATCGGCCTGGGGCAGATGAACCTCCACGGCTACCTCGCGCGTGAGCGGATCCACTACGGATCCGAGGAGGGTGTCGACTTCACCAACATCTACTTCTACACCGTGCTCTACCACGCGCTCCGGTCGTCCAACGCGATCGCGCGGGAGCGTGGAACCTGGTTCGCCGGGTTCCCGGAGTCGAAGTACGCCTCGGGTGAGTTCTTCGACAAGTACACCGACCAGGTGTGGGAGCCGGCCACCGACCGGGTCCGCACGCTGTTCTCCGAGGCCGAGGTGACCATCCCCACGCAGGAGGACTGGCGCGCGCTGAAGGCCGACGTGCAGAAGTACGGCATCTACAACCAGAACCTGCAGGCCGTGCCGCCGACGGGGTCGATCAGCTACATCAACAACTCGACCTCGTCGATCCACCCCGTGGCGTCGAAGATCGAGATCCGCAAGGAGGGCAAGATCGGGCGCGTCTACTACCCGGCGCCCTACCTGACCAACGACAACCTGGACTACTACCAGGACGCGTACGAGATCGGCTACGAGAAGATCATCGACACGTACGCGGCGGCCACCCAGCACGTCGACCAGGGCCTGTCGTTGACCCTGTTCTTCAAGGACACGGCCACCACCCGTGAGGTCAACCGAGCCCAGATCTACGCGTGGCGCAAGGGCATCAAGACCCTGTACTACATCCGCGTGCGTCAGCTCGCGCTCGAGGGCACCGAGGTCGAGGGCTGCGTCTCGTGCATGCTCTGACCGCCCGGCCGCAGGCCTGCGTCCCGAACCCCACACGTCCCCAGGAGGAGATCCGATGACCGCCGAGCTGCACGCTCCGGGATCCCACAGTCCCGCCGCCGGCATCCAGCCCAAGCTGGTCGACCGGGTGTCGGCCATCAACTGGAATCGCGTCCCCGACGAGGTCGACGATCAGGTGTGGGGCCGGCTCACCACCAACTTCTGGCTTCCGGAGAAGGTGCCGGTCTCCAACGACATCCCGTCGTGGCAGACCCTGACCGAGTACGAGCAGCAGCTCACCACCCGCGTCTTCACCGGCCTGACCCTGCTGGACACCCTGCAGGGCACGGTCGGCGCTGTCAGCATGATCCCCGACGCGTCGACCCCGCACGAGGAGGCGGTGCTCACCAACATCGCGTTCATGGAGTCGGTGCACGCCAAGAGCTACTCGACGATCTTCTCCACGCTGTGCTCGACGCCGCAGGTGGACGACGCGTTCCGCTGGGCGGAGGAGAACCCCTTCCTCCAGAAGAAGGCAAAGATCGTGCTCGGCTACTACGCGGGGGACGATCCGCTCAAGCGCAAGATCGCCTCGGTGATGCTCGAGTCGTTCATGTTCTACTCGGGCTTCTACCTGCCCATGCGGTGGTCCTCGCGGGCCAAGCTCACCAACACCGCCGACGTCATCCGGCTCATCATCCGCGACGAGGCGGTGCACGGCTACTACATCGGGTACAAGTACCAGCGCGCCCTCGAGCACGTCACCCAGGCGGAGCGGGACGAGCTCAAGGACTACACCTTCGAGCTGCTGTTCGAGCTGTACGACAACGAGGCGGACTACACCGAGGATCTCTACGATCCGGTGGGGTGGACCGAGGACGTCAAGAAGTTCCTGCGGTACAACGCCAACAAGGCGCTGATGAACATGGGCTACGAGGGCATGTTCCCGAAGGATGAGACCGACGTCGACCCGGCGATCCTGTCGGCCCTGAGCCCCAACGCCGACGAGAACCACGACTTCTTCTCCGGCTCCGGCAGCTCGTACGTCATGGGCAAGGCCGAGGCGACCGAGGACGAGGACTGGGACTTCTGACGCACCGGTAGCGGCCCACGACGCCCCTGCGACCGAACACGGGCGCAGGGGCGTCGTCGATCCACTGTCGTGGAGGGACTGCTGGCTACCCGTCCGGTGCGACCCCGTTGATCGATCCCCGGATGTCGTCGAGGACCGCCCGCGCCGCCACCGGGCCCGCCCCCTCCCACACGGCACGGTCCACCACGAACACGCGCTGCGATCCCACGGCGTCGAGGTCCGTCCACCTGTCCGAGGCGAAGACCTCCCGCGCCTCGTCCTCGGAGCCGGGCCCGCCTCCGACCACCGCGAAGATCACATCCCCGTCCAGTTCGTCACCCACGGCCGGGGACTGCGGCAGGGGCGGGAGGCGCTCGCCGTCGCGCGTGCGTTGCGCAGGGGGGCGCTCGGCACCCACGGCCTCGAGCATCAGGGAGCCCAGCGTGTCCGGCCGCTGCACCTCCACGCCGTCACCGTCCCCTCCGGTCACCGACACCAGAGAGACCCGGGTATCCGACGGGGTGGTCGCGTCGGCGGTGCGCTGCGCCCGCTCGATCACCTCCAGTAGGAGATCGCCGCCGGCGCGGGGCCGACCGTAGGCGTCGGCGATCGCCTCGGTGGCCTCCGTCCAGTCCACGATGTCGGCGTCGTAGACCACGGTGGGGGCGACATCAGTCACGGCGGCGACGACGGCCGGGTCCACCTCGTCCGACCCGGCCAGCACGATGAGGTCCGGACGCAGTTCCCGCGCGGCCCGCGCGACCTCGTCGGCGTCCCCGCCGACGAGGGGACCGACCGTCGGGAGTCCGGTCAGTGAGTCGGGCAGGTAGACGTCCGCACCGTCGGGTAGGCCGGACGTGCCGACGACGAGGACCTGCAGCCCGAGGGCACAGGCCGTGTCCACCGCGCCTGTGCCGAGCGCCAGGATCCTCTCCGGCGACCGCGGCACCTCCACCCGGTCCGGACCCGGCCCCTCCGTGGGGACCCTGCGGTCACCCGGCCCGGGGAACTCCGCGGGGAACGGTGCCGGGGCGCACGACTCCTCCGGCTCTGCCGAGCGCTGCAACTCCTCGCCGGCCATCCGCGACGGGGTCGTCGTCATCGGGTGCTCGACCATGTCGACGGGGGAGGGGCCACACGCCACGAGCGTCAGCCCGGCCGCCAGGGGGACCGCCGCCCTGACGGCGCGCCGGGCATACCCCCGCGCGGGGTGTCGGCGGGGGGCGGTCACGGAATCGGTCATGGGACAACAGCCTAGGAGATCGGCCGAGAAGGGCCGCTCATGCGGAGGTCGCGGGCGGGCGGCGGGTGCCCGTCCCGGCGTGCCGGACCACGGCGTGATTAGCGGGGGTGACCACCGGTGACGAGTTCGACGGGGCGGGTGGGCGTCTCTCTCAGGCGGGGGTTAGGATTGCGGTCACGCACTATTCCTATGCGTTCGACGTGGGGTCGGTGGTTCGACCCGCGACGTCGGGTGAGGCGTTCAGGAGGACCCTTATGACCGCAGTGGCCCCCAAGCCGGTCCACAAACTCGACCACCCGCCGGGTGAACCCACGGGTGATGCCCGGCCGGGCTCGTTCGTGTGGAAGATGCTGACGACGACCGACCACAAGTTGCTCG
>NZ_JALJRF010000040.1:0-3719 GCF_024519835.1 Dietzia sp. Die43
TAGGTGGAAGGTCTGCGTATTAGATTCATGCGTATTCGAGTCGGCAGGCAGGGGCCGTCCCTGGCCGTTGTTCCGAGCGGGTTCTCCCGCAGGGGGAGGCCGGATCACAACGTGCGGCCGGTACGGTTTGCGTGCCGGGTTGGCGGTATCGCGTTAGGGGATCCTCAATCGGAACCAGTCCGCAGATTGCTCAGCCGACCCGCGACCCAGGGCGAGGAGCAAGGAGGGGGCCGGAGCCCCCTCCTTGCTGGTTAGCAGCCGCAGCCGCAGAGTTCTGGCGGGCACATCGGGTCTTCGCAGCAGTCGTGCATCTCAGTTCACCTCCTTCTTTGTTTCAAGCCAAGTTCCTGGGGTCGGGGGTGGGCAATTCTCGGCAGGCAAGGCTGTGAGCATGGTCGTCATCTCGGTTCGCAGAGTTTTCAGACGTTTAATTTCTGCATCGAGTTCGGTCAACCGGCGGGTGAGTAGGTCTCCTGCCGGTTCACACGGACAGGCTCCTGTGTCTCTGACGGAGAGGAGGTCACGGATGTCGTCGAGCTTGAGGCCTAGCCGCTGTGCCCCCTGGATGAAGCGCAGACGATCCACCGCTTGCGTGCTGTAGATCCGATAGCCCGACGGGGTGCGGGCTGGGGGCGGTAGTAAGTCAACTCTCTCGTAGTAGCGGATCGTGTCCGGGCTGAGGCCGACGACGTTGGCGAGCTCTCCGATCCGCATGTAGCTCGTCATTGCCTGGCTTGTCATGACCTCACGGTAGACCTTGGAGTGCACTTCAAGGTCAAGCGCCGGGATCAGGAGTCTTCCCGTCAGCCTCAGCTAGTGCTCCATGTGGTTTGGTACCACCCAGCTCGTCGGCCGGATTTTGCTCGTCGACGGCGACTCCAGCGTTCGTCCGGACCCCATTCGGGAAACAGCGGAAACGCGTAACGTTGCCTGTTTTCGGATGCTGTGGACCCGAGTGTCTCCACGGCGGACGATTGCGCGACGCTACGGGGTATCCGTTGGGCGGGGGAGGGATCGGCCGACGTAGCGGGCCCAGGGTTCGGCTGTTTTGCTGGCGTGGCGGAAGGCGACTTGGTGGCTGTAGCCGAGGGCGTCGGCCACGAGTGAGGGCGGGCATTCGACGACGAGCTCGGCCAGGGCTCGGTTGCGTGCTCCGCGCAGGTTGATGCCCAGGCCGCGGAGTCGGTTTGCGACGGTGGTGGGGTGGAGGTGTCGTCCGGCGAGCGTGCCGGGCAGTAGCCAGGGGTTGTCACCGCCGGCGCCGGTGCGCAGGTTCGGGCGAGTGGCCAGGTGGGTGCGCAGGAGGCCGGCGAAGGGTTCGGGCACGTCGGTGGGGCGTAGGCCGAGTGCGATGGTCATCCCGTCTGCCTGGTCGGTGACGTCGGAGACTTGCAGGGTGACGATTCTGGTGATCGGACGGGCGTAGAGGAGCAGGAGTGTGCCGGCGACGCGGTAGGGCAGTGTCTCGCTGTTGCCGGTGAGGAGTTCGTGGATCCACGCGATCCGCTGGTCTTGAGTCAACGACGGGCTGCTGCGGGCGGCACGGTGCCCAACGGTGACGGTGGTGTTGAGGCGGGTGCGTGCGGCGACGACGAAGAAGGTCCGGATCAGTTGTCGGGTACTGGGTCCGGTGGCGAGCCACTCGTCGATGTCGGGCTGGGTGCAGGTTGCGGCAGTGCGCCCATAGGTGGTGTGCAGCCAGCTCAGGAACTTGATGGTCTCGGTGATCTCTTGCTTCGCCGAATGGATCGGTGCCCGGGTGGGCGTCCCGTCGGCGGCTTTGGCTCGGATGCGGCGCAGGTGATGCCAGGTCGCGAAGTGATGGACGGGCTGGCGGACCTCGTCGGGCAGGCCGTCGAGCTTCGTGGCGATCCACTGTTCGAACCGCGGCAAGTAGGGATCCCGTGTGGGTAGGAGGTCGTGGTGCTGTAGCAGTGCACGAACGTGTTCGGCCGGTTTGCCGCCGACGGCGTCGAATCCGTCGTGGGTGCAGGGGATTGAGCCGTCGCCGAGTCCGGTGAGCAGGGTTTTCACTTTGGGTGAGCGTTTCCAGGTGATGATCGATTCGGGTCGGTCGGCGGCGCACAGGGCGTCGACGAGACCGGCCAGTGTGGGATCGCTGGGGGCACTGCCGAGCAGGGCGTGAAGGTCCTCGCGCAGGACGCAGCGGACACAGAGGTTGCCGCGGTGATGGCCTGCTTCGGCGCCGCAGCGCTGGCAGTGGAAGTCGACGTCGATGCCGGCGCAGGTGCCGCAGACCGGTTCGCCGTCGGCGCCTGGAGGGCCGGGCAGGAGCCGGTCCTGTCGGCAGTTCGGGCAGGTGCCGTGGGTGTGGATCGCGGTGTTGTAGCAGGTGAAGCACAGTCGCCCCTCTGGCCAACGCGCTGCCAGGCGGGGGATGTTGCGGCCACACCGGGCACAGGGGTCATCTCGGGTACTGGTGGCGCGTGGTCGGCCGCGGCGGGTGGAACGAGGCGACAGGCCGTCAGGGGTCGGGTTCATTGGTCGTCCTCCTCGCGGGCGGGGCTATTCGTCGAGGATGTTGGCGCGGCGTGGGCGGACGGACCGGTCGAGGTCGACGACATTCGCTGCCGGGGTGGTGCCGGTTTTGCGGGCGCGTGCATCAGCAGCGGTGACGGTGAGCAGGTCGTCGGGTCCGCAGTCGAAGATGTCGCACAGGGCGGCTACGACCTGCAGGGAGATGCGTTCGGGGCGCTGGGTAACCAGTCGGTAGACCTGCGGCCGGGACAGGGTGATGTCGCGTTCGGCCAGGTGCGGGATCAGTTCGGTGGTGTTGTGCATGCCGCGTGCGGCCATGAGCTCGGCCAGACGCCAGCGGTAGTCGACGGTGCGCTTCATGATGGTCCGCTCCGATCGTCGGGTGACAGTGCTTGATTCATCGTGCGGTCGAGCGCGGCGCGGAGGGTGGAGCGCCGGAACTCATCGGAGGTGAACTGGTAGATCCCGGTGGTCGAGGCGTACTCGTGGCCCATCTGGTCCTGGACGAACCGGGGATCCCATCCCGCTTCCAGCAGGTGAGTGGCGTACGAGCGACGGAAGGAATGGATATCGAGACCATCGGAGAATCCGAGTTCGTCGCAGTACCGGCGTAGCCGACGCAGCAAGGTCGATTCCACGACGAGTCCGCCACGTTCACTACAGAACAGCTCGAGGCCGTCGGGGGCGCCGCGGCCATTGGCCAGCCAGTCTTCGAGGATGCTTGGAGTCCAGCGCCATACGGTCAACACGCTGCGGGGCCGAAAGGGAGAGGCGCGTCGGGATTTTCCGTAGCGGACCTTGCAGAGGCCGAAGGCCCCGAATTCGCGGGCGTGGGGATTGCGGGCGAAGTCGACGGTTTGCAGGTGGCGCAACTCGTTGAATCGCAGACCGTAGCCGTAGGCGATCTTCATCATGACCGCGTCCCGGTAGGCGGGCTGCCAGCCTTTCCGCCCGGAGGCGCCAGCGCGTGCGACTTCGTTGTCGGCGTGCTCAAACAGTGCATCGAGTTCCTCGCGAGTGTAGGGCCGCTTTGTGGCCCGCCCGTCGTAGGCCTGCACGTGTGGTGCGGTGTTCCAGTCGAAGAACACCTGCGCCGGATGGGTGCCGAAGTGCTGCTCGCACACCCGATCCCAGCCGTAATCCGGATTGGCGATGTAGCTGGTGAACGCCCGCAGTGCGCAGTGGTAGCCGCGAAGAGTGGAGTGGGCGACGTGTTTGAC
>NZ_JALJRF010000041.1:0-3715 GCF_024519835.1 Dietzia sp. Die43
CCCTCGCCTCTCGGCTCCGGCCCGCTCCCTGGCGGCTCCGATAAAGTTACACGGGAGTGTCCACGAAACCAAATCGGACCTGTTTCCGCAGGTAGGTCGCTTTTTCGCTGCATCGAGCCGCGTCGGTCCAGGGCACCGTTGGGACCGCGCTACTGCCACCGCAGCGGGCTCTCGAGTGAGACCCGCTGTATCGCCCGCCGAGTCCATCGGCGTGTCGCCTGCCGTGCGGATGTCGCTATGTACGCCCGACCGGGCGGTGGCCGGCGGTTTCTAGAGAACCCAGCCCGCCCGGTGGAATAGGGCTCGTTCGGCGGAGGGACGATCCTGGCCCCTCCCAACGGACCCTTCACCGTGTCCTGCTGCGTGGATGCTGGAGGGCTCTTGTCGGAACGGTCTCGCTAGATGAACAAGCCAGCCGAGATGACCACACTGGTCCCCGCGCCCAAGGAGGAGCCCCGATCGAGAACCGGTGTATTCCGTGGCGCCCGACCCCCCCCGCTCAGGACGGGGTGTCACCGGCGGACGCGCAACGCCACCTACGTGGCGGGCGGCTACTGACCCCACCCCCACTGGTCGCGGGTCTGTGCGGTCGTGGAGTCGCGACACCTCCCGCCCGGGTGAGAGTGTTCGCCGAGCGGTCGGATCTCGGCGTGGTGGACATAGTTCGATATCCGCGACCGGCGGGACGCTCTCGGCGACGCTGTGTCCCCAGTCGCACTGCGCCTGTTAGGAACGCCTTTCGGAAACCGCCGTTCTGACGATCGGATAGCGCGCGTACGAGCATCAGGTAGCGGACCCGCAGGGATTCGCTCGGCTCGCGCACATTCGACCGGTGCCGGCCGTTCCAAGGCGAACGCACGGTCCGCGCGCGACACCGGGTCCGGGTTGGTGCCCGCTTCTTGATCCTCACCGACCGGACGGGCAGGTCGGGATGCACCGCTCTGAGTGAGTCATACGCCATCTCCGTGGGGTTCAATGACGTGCTGCTCGTCCCCTGGGAGCTGGATGGCCCTCCGGGGAACTGGGGCGCCCTGAAGTCCCAGTTCACACAACTGTTAGCTGCTGGCGGCGCGTTGGGGCAGTCAGGCTGGCGACGCTTCGCCACCTGGGCGGGGGACGTGGTCAAGTGCGCGGCGTCGGTGTTCGAAGGAGCGGCCCCGGTTCGGCCTGCCCGACGCGATCAAGAGACGTACACGTTGCCACCGCGCGGGCCCTGGTGAGCAGGGGGGACGGGGAGTCCGGCGGGCGGCACTTGACGCCATCGAGGCGCTATCCGGTAGCCGTCCGAACGCTATCCGATCGTCAGAACCATGCAATCCGAAGCACGTCCCAAGCACTGCGCCCTCTTCGAGGTCGTGATGGTGGGCCTCGGGTGGCAGCGCAGTGTTGTCGCACCGGTGTCGAACGGGTATCACCGACATCGTCGATGACGAGCGACGTGCGGCGCCGTAGCTCACGTACCTCGAGTTCGAGATGGTTCTCGGCCTGCGTCGCAGGAAACTCGGACTGCCATACGTCCGCGGTGTCGAACTGCACTGGGTAGCCACCGGCGTTCGCTCTGAGTCCGAGCCCAACAGCCAATTGGGTCTTGCCGAATTCGCGCGTATCGAGGAGGACGAGGCAGGCGGCCTCGCCGAAGTTGGTCCTGTTCGCCCGATGCGCGAGCACGTCCCTGCGCAGGAGGGGTTGGGGGTCTACGCAGCGGTCCCCGTCCACTTGGTCCGGGGGGCGGGCGACGCGCGAGTACACGGCCGGATGCCGGAAGCTTCACGGTGGCGACTCGGCCCGATCCCTTGGTCACGGACAGGGAGATCAACTGACCGTCAGCAGGGAAGTACGTGTCCAACTACAGGGAGATTGGCATGGCCGCTAGCACTTGGGCACGCCGGCGGCGTAACCGATCTGGGAGACCAGTTGACATGATCCGGGGTCCACCGGCACCGGCCCGCAATCGAAGAACCGGTGCATTCGTGAGTTCTCCGGACAGAGGATCTCAGCCTTCCGGGCTGCAGCCATGCGGCCGACCTGGTCGGGCATGCGGGAGGTACTCGATCGCGGTGCCGGCGTCTCGCTCGAAGCAGAGCTAGTCGGCCGTCTTCGACCCGTTCCGCGGCATCGGCTGGTACCGCGTGATGGATGTCCCGCGCGCGAATCTGCTCGTCGGTCTGAGTTGTACACGTCTCCCCCGAGCCGACCGCAGACATGCTGGGCCCAACCACACTGATCGACCGCGGACGATCTTCCGTGACAAGTACGTCTGACACATCGCGGCCGACGACACACCAAATGTCGGGGGACGCCAGAGACGGTTTCGGAACACTGAGGTCTGCCGATTTGGAGACCGGGCGTGCCGGCCCTGGAAGCCGCACACGACAACTCGTGGGAGGCCCGACTCGAGAGCGGGCAGGCATTCGTCCGACCACTTGCCACGACGATAGACGCAGGGATCTGCGAGAAACCAGCATTCTCCGCGGTGTCGGTTGCACCGCGAGGTGGCCTGCACCGCGACCGTTCATCCGGCCCGTCGTGATCATGGGCCGCGCTGCGCTCATTCACGACGCTGGCGCCGATGATGCCGTCGGGCGAGAACGATCCGCGGTCACCGGGATCCGGGTCACCCGTCTCGTCGGCCCCGTAGTCCCCCGATCCGAATGGGAGCCGCGACCGGGGCGCCGACCACCGGCGCACCCACCCCCAACCCATCACGAGGGTGGGACCAAATCAAAACAGCACAGCGGGGCCGGGTGGGCTTGTCATTCTCAGGAACACGGCTGATACGGACGTGCCATCGCCGTGGTCCTCGAATTGGACCTCGATTCGGCCGAGACAGCCCCCCTGCGATGCGATTGCTAGCCCGGCGAGCTCGCCGTCCTCGGTGCTGAAATGTGGACCGGCGACTGCCTTCGTCCGATCCTGCAATGACGACCCCACGCGTGTCCCGGGGTTCAACCCGCCGTCACCGACCGCTGATCATGAGTCCACGTTCTGTGCCGAGGGCGAGGGCACCGTCACGCTGCCGCCCGAGATCGGCTCGGCGGGCGCCCTTCTGGTAGCGGAGAGGGCTCGAGGACAGGCGGCGCCAACATCGTCCCGGCGGAATTCACATCCACGAAAGCGGTCCCTGCGCTCCCGTCCAGCCCGGCATCGAGCAGGGAGCTCGAGCAACGCACCACTGTCCGCCGACTTCCCCATCCCATGTCCAGTGGGCCGTTCGGGACAAGGAACACCGTTGTCCCTCCGCGCCGATCGGATCCCCTCGATCTCGGAGTCGCGGACGCTTCCGATCCATGGTTCTCTGAGCAAATCTCCCCGATCGGGGTTCCCGAGGGGAGTGTCGTCAGGGCCCCCCCGGTTCGGTGAGGTGCCACGCTCGATCGATAACTAGCGACCTCGCCGACGCCCTCTGGTGCCCCGGGCCATCCCTGCATGGAACAACTACCTACGGCCGGATCCTCGCCAGCCGACGGTGCGACGAACCGCAAAGCGCCCAGCCTTGGCGGACATCAAGCACGGATAGTCGTTCAGACGCCTCCGGTAGTAGAGCAACCGCGGGGAATGAACACGATCTCTGAGGCGCCGCTCGGAGGCCAGGACAGTGTTCGTTCTTCGACCGCACGGCCAGTTGGAGACGAACCCCTGCATCCGGCGATTAGTGGCCGCCGGTGAATGTTCCGGGGACGTCGGATGAGTATCCGAATTGGCGGGTGCCGTTGTC
>NZ_JALJRF010000042.1:0-3302 GCF_024519835.1 Dietzia sp. Die43
ACGGAATCGCAGACGATCTCGGCCACCGAGTTACACCACTCTATGGGGCACTACTGCGGGTGGGTGAGGTTAGGCCGGTTTTGGGATCGCGGCGATCGTGTTGAACACTGCGACGATGGCAGTCGCCCAGGGCCACGTTTCGGGAATCTTCACGCGCCGCCGTCGGCCGCTTCGGACCAGCCGGGCTGCCACGTGCAGGAAGCGGTAGCGCAGCGCTTTGGTCTCGCACAAGGCCAGAACTGCGGCGTCGCCGGTGCAAGCGAGCATCCGGGTCCAGGCCACCAGATCCGCGGCGAGCATCACCGCCACGAGCCAGGCCTGGTTTAAAGCGAACTCCCGCGAGGGCAGACGGCCCAGGCCGGTGTCTTTGGCGTGTCGGATCCGGTCCTCGACCCGGGCGTGAGCCCGGTGTCTGGCCTCGAGGAACTGCAGCTGGCCGGTGGCAGTGTTGGTGACGAATGCTTGGTAGCGCCACCCGTCGATCTCCTCGAACATCGACAACTGAGCACCCGGGTGGGGCCGTTCGCGGCGGACGATGACTCGCATTCCGTCTGGCCACTTGGCGAGCATCCTGGGGCTGAGAAAGCCGGTCAGTTCGGCAACCTCGGCCCCGTCTCGGATGTCGCCGGAGGGATTCAATGCCGGCCCCCACGCAGCCTCTGGGCAGATCGCGATGGCCCGGCGTAGCGGGGCGGTGATGGAGAACCCGACCGAGTACTCCACCCGTCGACCGCGGATGCCGTTCTGTTCGGTGATCCAATCCAGAAGGTCATGGGAGGCGCCTGCACCGTCGGATCGAATCAGCAGGTCACGGCGGTGAGCGGCGGGGATCTGCGCGATCGCCTGGCCCAGGACGTCGATGTGGTCAGCCGCGGTGTTGGACCCGGCATTGCCCGGGCGCAGGCTCGCGGCGAGGAACTCCTCTGTGTTGTCGCACCACACACCGATCGGGTGGTACCCGAACGTGCGCTTGTACGTCGGTGCGGCGTTCTCTTTTTCGCTGTGGGTGACCACGATCGTGGCGTCCACATCGAGCACGATTGTCGATCCCAGATCCCGCCCCGCACATGCCGATGCGGGCACCCCGCCGGGCAGGCGGGACCACACGTGACGGCGGGTGCGGGCACGCGCTACCTGGATCTTCTTGCGCTTGCCGGCAGTGATCTCATCGAGTGTGCGCCACACCGTCGGGGCCGAGGCGACCGGGCCCAGGGCCTCGGATTGGTGGCGCAGGACGCCGATGTCTGAGATGGATTCGCCGCCATCGGCGAGCATCACCGCGACGTCGATCAGTACCCGGCCGCGGTCGTGGATCGGGATGAACCGTCTGCGAGTCATGGCCTTCGACAGTTCGACGGTCAGCCCCACTCGATCCGCCAGAAGGCGGGGTGCGATGGCTCCGGCGTGGGAGATCACCCCGACACCATCAGCAGTAACGGACAGGCCGGACGACCACGAAGTACGCTTCACCTACCGAGTGCTTTCTGCTGGAGAACATGGAACCTTAGACAAGTCCCAGTTTCCCCTGTTCAGGAAGCACTTCGGTCTATTTTCGCCCAGCGATCCGCAGATCCCCGTGAATCAGCGGGGCTAGCGATCTTGTAGCCATTGAGGTGCAGGATCGGCAAAACGGCTCCGTCGCGTGCGGGATTCATGAACTTATTGGAGTGCCAGCTGGCTGCCAGCGGGCCGGTTTCCGCCTCCCCGTCGCCCACCACGGCCGCAACAATAAGGTCGGGGTTGTCGAAGGCTGCCCCGTAGGCGTGTGAGAGAGCGTATCCCAGTTCCCCCCCTTCGTGAATGGAGCCAGGGGTTTCCGGAGCCACATGGCTGGGAATACCCCCGGGGAAGGAAAACTGCTTAAACAGCTGTTTCATCCCCTCCAGGTCCTGGCCCACGTCTGGGTAGGTCTCGCTGTAGGTCCCTTCCAGCCATCCCGCCGCCACCGGGCCTGGACCGCCATGGCCGGGGCCTGGGGTGTACGGGGCTGGTGCACGAGTAGGTGACATCTGATCTGGCTTGCCCTGCCGGGGCGGCCTGGAAGGATGTTGCTGTGCCCAAGCCCTACCCCCAAGAGTTCCGCGACGACGTTGTCCGCGTCGCCCAGGCCCGTGAAGACGGTGTGACGCTCGAGCAGATCGCCGCCGACTTCGGTATCCATCCCATGACGTTGCAGAAGTGGATTCGCAAGACCGACGTCGAGGCCGGGATTAAGTCCGGCACGACCGCGGCGGCATCCCAGGAACTGCGCGAGGCCAAGCGGCGTGTGCGCCTGCTGGAGCAGGAGAACGAGGTTCTGCGCCGCGCTGCTGCCTACCTGTCCCAGGCGAATCTGCCGGGAAAAGGTGGTACCCGCTCGTGAACGAGCTCGCCGCTGACGGCATCCCCGTCACGGTGGCCTGCCGGGTACTTGGAATAGCTCGTCAGCCCTACTACCGATGGCTCAAGAACCCGGTCACCGATGCCGAGCTCGCCGAGGCATACCGCGCCAACGCCCTGTTCGACGCCCACCGCGAAGACCCAGAGTTCGGATACCGCTACCTCGCCGACGAAGCCGAGACCGCAGGCGAGAAGATGTGCCGGCGGACCGCCTGGCGGATCTGCTCTGTCGGCGGCTGGACCAGCGCCATCAGCAAGAAAGGCCGCGGCAAGCATCGCAAGGCAGGCCCGCCCGTGCACGACGATCTCGTCGAGCGAGACTTCACCGCGGTCGGCCCCAATGAGCTGTGGCTGACCGACATCACCGAGCACTGGACGACCGAGGGAAAGCTGTACCTGTGCGCGATCAAGGACGTCTACGCGGGCCGGATCGTTGGGTATTCGATCGACTCCAGGATGAAGTCCCGCCTGGCCGTGGCCGCGCTGAACAGTGCCGTCGCCCGGCGGGGGGACGTGACCGGCTGCATCCTGCACAGCGATAGAGGATCTCAATTTCGCTCGAAGAAAATGCAGAAGGCCATCACCCGGCATGGCATGTTCGGGTCGATGGGAAGGGTCGGTGCTGCTGGGGACAACGCGGCCATGGAGAGCTTCTTCTCGCTGCTGCAGACAGGCGTCCTCGACCGACGATCCTGGGCCAGCAGAGACGAGCTCCGCGCCGCCATCGTGCACTGGATCGAACGGACCTACCACCGCCGCAGACGACAGGACCGCCTCGGCAGATTGACCCCCATCGAATTCGAGACCATCATGACCCACGAGGCCCCTCAGGCCGCGTGACTAACCCTGTCACCTAACCGTGCATCAGGCCCATCGTTCTCCAATCCGCCTCCAACTTGCTTCAGGATCGGTACGGCTTCTTC
>NZ_JALJRF010000043.1:0-2994 GCF_024519835.1 Dietzia sp. Die43
CGATGCTCGTCCTGCCGCACGGCCTCTTCTACGGCCGCGTCGACCAGGCGGAGGACCCGGCCGACATCGTCACGGCCTACACCGAGGAGCGGGTCGACGAGCGGTACCTGCGCGGACGCAGTAGCCACTCGGCGGCCGTGCAGAGCGCCCAGCACCATGCCCGCGCGGTGGTGGGAGCTGGTCGAGGTCAGGGGCGCGTAGGGCGCGTCAGTGCGTCAGACGGTCTCCACCACGGGCTCGGACAGGGAGTCGGCCACGGCCTCGGCGGCGGTCTCCTCGAGCGGGATGGTGCAGGCCAGGGGCTCGCTGCCGGACCAGTCGTGGCCCCAGTAGCTGTCGGCGGTGATGTTCTGCGGCAGGTACTGGTTCTCGTCCACCATGAGGCCGTCATAGCCGAACTCGATGTCCCAGCCGCCGGGGGCCCGCAGGTAGTAGGACACCATCTTGTCGTTGGTGTGGCGGCCGAGGGTGGAGGAGATGCCGAACCCGTGCTCGGTGGTGCGCTCCATGGCCTGGGCGACCATGTCCATCTCGGCCACCTCGAGCATGATGTGGACGATTCCGGGGCCCATGTGCGGGGCGGGCATCACGGCGAAGCTGTGGTGGCGCGGGTTGACGCCCATGAACTGGATGCGCAGCGGCGGCATGCCGGGGGCCGACGGGAACGGGAAGGCGCCGCGGGTGTGGAAGCCCAGCACGTCGCGGTAGAAGCCGATGGTGGCGTCGTAGTCGGTGGTGGGGACCACGAGGTGGCCCAAGCCCAGCTCGTCGGTGACGAACTCGGTGCGGTACTTGGTGGAGACCTTGGAGTGGTCCAGCTCGGCGCCGTGGAAGATCTCCAGGCGCTGGCCGCAGGGGTCGTCCAGGGTGATGGCGCCGTCGACCTTGATCGCCTGCGCCTCGTCGTGGGTGAGGTCGCGGTAGGCGATGCCGTGCTCGGTGAGGGTGGCGCGGACGCGGTCCAGGGCGATCTCGTCGCGCACCTCCCAGCCCACCGCGGCGAGGTTGTCTTTCTCCGCGCGGCGCAGGGTGATGCGGCGGGCGCGCTCGTCGAGGCGCAGGTGGAGGGTGTCGTCATCGCCGCCGGCGCCCGCGCCCAGGTCGAGGACGTCGTGGGCGAGGGTGCGCCAACGGTCGAGGTCGGTGGTGTCGATTCTGAGGTAGCCGAGGGCCCGGATGTCGCCCATGGAGTGTCCTTTCGAGAGGTGTGGCCCGCGAAGGCCCGGGTGTCGCCGCCGGGAGCGCCGCACGCGTGCGCCCGTGTAGGGATGAGGACACTGTGACCGCAGTGTGGTGCGCGTCACCAGTCGATTCCGCTGGGTGGGAAAGCTGCGGGTGGGAGGGGGCTGACGTTGGCGAGCGCGACGACGACGAGAGCCCGCGCTCCCACGGGACCGTGGGCCATACCCGGCTCGGCGGAACCGACCGGGTCGCTCAGTTCCACGAACCCTGGCCCCAGAACCCCGCTGCCCCTCGGTGCCCCGGCCCACAGCACCGTGACCCGCAGCATTGAGGCCCGCGGCCCCGCGGCCCCCGCGAGGAGGTGCGGGCGCGCCTTTGGGCGCAGACGGGAGCGCTTCGAGGGACACTGTCGTCAATCACGGTGGCGAGAAGGGCGCCCGCGACACCCGCGGGATCCCGGTGGCTCAGGAGGATGCACGGATGACGACGACGCCGACGATGCCGACGGACTGGTACTTCGAGGACTTCGCCGAGGGCCAGGTGTTCCGGACGCAGGGTCGCACCATCACCGAGGCCGACCTGGTGACGTTCGCGGGGTGGAGTTGGGACACCAACCCCGTGCACACGGACGCCGTCGCCACCGCGGAGGGGCGGTTCGGTGGTCCGATCGCGCACGGGATGCTGGGGCTGTCCGTCCTGCTGGGGCTCGCGTCGCGGGTAGGGGTGTTCGAAGGGTGCTCGATCGCGCTGTTGGGGATCGACGGCTGGCGCTTTCATCTGCCGATCCGGCCGGGGGACACGGTGCGCGCGGAGATCACCATCACCGGGACGCGCCTCACGTCCTCGGGGTCGACCGGCATCCTGGAACGCCGCTTCGAGCTCTACGGCGCGAACGACGAGCTCGTCCAGAGCGGCCGGATCGACCTGATGGTGAACTGCCGGCCGTAGGCGCAATGACGTTGGGCCCCTTACGTGGCCCTTCCGGATCCGGAGTGCATAGCTGGGGTTCGCCGGTGATGCGGTGAGGCACAAGATGTAGGGGTCCTGGGGCGTGTGAAGATGCAAGTTCCTACACCAGCACTTCGCATCCCCAGGACCCGCTTTGAACGCTACCGCCAGCCTGCTCGCCGACACCATCTGCCGCACCGTCGAGCTCGGGGTGACCATCACCGACGCCGCCGTGGCCGACGAGCTCACGCACCTGTTCTGCGCTCCGGTGACGCTGGACCCGGTCTGCGCGGAGTGCGGGATGGCGGGCCGTTTGCGGGACCACGTCGAGCGGCGAGTGACCGACCTGCCGATCGTGGGTCACCCCACGAGACTGCACGTGCGGGTACCGCGCTTCACCTGCGACAACGCCGAGTGCGCTACGAGGATTTTCCAGCAGCGGATGCCGGCGTTGGCTGAGCCGCGGGCCAAGACCACCCGCCGCTGCACTCGCTGGATTCTGCAACGGCTGGCGGTCGACCGCAGCAGCGTGTCCGCGGTGGCCAAGGCCCTCGGGCTGGGGTGGGATTTGGTCAATGACCTGGCGGTCTCGAAGATCCGCGCGATGGTCTACGAGCAGCCCGGACACTTCGATGGCGTCCGCATTCTCGGGGTCGATGAGCACAAGTGGAAGCACGTGCGAGGCGACGGCAGCAGCTCGTTCGTCACCGTTCTGGTGGACCTGACCCCGGTCGTGGAGGGCACCGGCCCGTCTCGTCTGCTGGACATGGTCCCGGGCCGTTCGGCGAAGGTCCTCACCGAGTGGCTCGACGCCCGCGACCAGGCTTTTCGAGACCGAGTCAAGGTGGTCACGATGGACGGATT
>NZ_JALJRF010000044.1:0-2854 GCF_024519835.1 Dietzia sp. Die43
CGAGCAGACCGAGCGGAGAGCGCCGGGACAGCGAGGACCGGGAGCAAGCGAAACGCCCCCCGTGTCTGTGCCGGGAGGCGCTCGAAAAGGACAGTAGCCCGAGACACCGACACCGGCGCGAGATTGGCGACAGGGGCCACCGCAGCCCGTGCCCCTAGTCGTGACTCCGTACGAAAGTCCCGGCGCGGTACGGACGCGATCAGGGGCCGGGGCCGGGACTTCCGCACGGTTCACATCCGCCGCGCGAGCCGAGCGTGTGCGCCAGCACCGGAGACGCCGAGCATTTCGCCAATCTGCTCCCAGGTCGCACCGAGAGCGCGAGCACGACGGACGGCGAGCACCTGGGCTTCATCGGCGATGTGGCGAGCAGTCACGGACAGGCGCACCACGTCGTGAGCGTGCGCAAGGGTCCACTCGTCGTGGTCCAGGTGCTCGAGCAGCCGCTCGAGCGGATCGACAGACAGGCCAGCCGCCACCGTGGTCGAGACCAGAGCATCAGAGCCGCCACTCATGACGCGTCGGCTTCGTGGTCGCAGAGCATTTCGCCGGAGTCCCAGCAGTCATCGCAGACGCCCGCGGCGATGAGGTTGTCCGCGAGCACTTCCTCGAACTCGACCGAGGGCACTTCCTGCACGGAGCCGTAACCGCGACCGTCGAGGATCGAGGCGATGTTCGCGACCATGCAGCGCTCGGCCCAGTCGGAGCCGAACCGCTCCCGAGCAACCCGCTCGACCCCTGCCCGCATGAACTCCATGAGTGCCTTTCCCGACCGGGAATCTCCCGACCTTCTACCATCAAGGTTACTTGATGCCGGGGTGCTTGTCAAGGTTCCTTGATGCCGGTTTTTTCCGCCGCCACTCGGAGTGCCTACTGTGTGGCGTCTTTGGGTCTGAGGTTCAGCAAGAGGTGTGTCAGGTTCAGAGGCCGGAGGCGAACGAACCGAACTGGACAGCGCCGAAGCATCCGCAGTCGTCGCAGAGCCACGCCTCAGCGCCGGACGGACCGAAGAACTCGCGCAGTTCCATAGCGCGAGCGCGAGCACCGGGAGCAACGCGAGACGCGAGCCGCGACAGCGGCAACCACACGATGTGCGCGGAAGCGCACTCGGAGCAGGTCGAGCGGATCATGAGTCGTTGCCTTCCATGAGGGTGTACAGAATGCCGTTCGCATCGAGGAACGCGCGGAGACCAGCCAGGCCCTTACGGTCGAGCACGTCGAGAATCCGCGACGTGGGCCACGGTTGCTTGAGCACGAGCGACCACGCGTGCTTGTCGAGCCGCAGGAGATCCACCGATCCCAGTTCTTCGGCGGCGATCTCTTCGTCGGTCTTGTCCCGCTCCTGGACGAGCAGCGCCTTGAGTCCCTTGGACCACGTGACCTGCCGTCGACCCTTGGATGCCTTCTCGTACTCGTGCCAGAGGTCGAGCAGATCGACTTCCCCCGACGCGGCGAAGGTTTCCGCGATCCGCCAGACCGGCACCGTGGACCACACGCCCCGCGCGCCCTTGGTCCAGGAACCGAACAACTCGCGACCCAGAGCCTCGCCGGAGGCGTACGGGGCGGACTTGCTCAGGTACTCGCCCAGTTGCGCGGCCGCTTCTACGCCCTCGACGAGGTGCACGTCCTGGCCAACGTCGAGCGCACCGGGGAATCCGTGCCGTTCGAGCGCAGCGGACCACTTCCCGAGCAGCCATGAGCGGAACTCGTTCACGAGCTCCAGGGCGTCGGCGTCGCCACTGATGAGCAGAACGAAGTGCAGGTGTGCGTGCCAGCCGTTCGAGTAGGAGCGCGTGACCTCAACGACGCGCACGGTCCCAGGGGAACCGAGACGAGCGAGCCACTTGGTCCAGACTCGCGACTTCTGCACCGAGTTCCAGGCCGACTGGAGCGCATCCCACTCGTGCGTCAGACGGTGCCCGGCATGGTGGCGCATGGTGAGCGTTCCCATGAGCACGCGACCGCCCGAGGCCTCCCAGGCGAGCAGTCCACAGCCGAGTTCGAGCGAGCGCCGAGCGGAGACCTTGGCCGAGCAGCAGGGGCAGGCCCAGACCGAGCCGCACGACTGGAGGCCCGAGAAGCCGGAAGCGTCGCCAGTGGACCGAACGCCGACGTGCTTGCCAGTTCGAGCACGGCCACAGTTGCGCAATCGTGGCAGGTCAGAGACTTCCCAGAGGGTCCGGCGAAGTTCGTAGCGAGCCGTTCGGCGCTCCAGACGACGAGCATCGTCGGAGGGGGGGGAGAAGTTATTCGCAATGTTCTCTAGGCCCGCGCCTCCGGCACGGGCTCCGGAGGCGGTCACCAGACCGGCTTCAGCCCGAGAACTTCCGCGAGAATCCACCCGCGTCGAGCACGTCGGGGAAGCCACCGAGGCGGCTTCGAGACACGCTGACGGCGTGGACGTTGTGAATGGGGATGAGTGCGGGCTACCGTCAATGGTGCAACCACAGCCGAGCCTTTCTTGGTTTGAGTTCGGAATGTGGGGAGGCCGGATTTCATGTGAGAGTGGATCCGGCCTCATGCATTTTCAGGGTTCCGCTATTGGAGCGGAGGCCTCCCCTGGCCGGGGTATTTATCCGTGTATGTGTGCGGTCCTGGGTCGATGGCCAGCCGCGATGTTGTCTTCGGACTGTAGCGCGGCTCACGGACACCGGTGACACGGGCACGCCGTTCGTCATCTCATCCGGTTACGGTCCGGTCCGGCTCCCGAGGAATGGCCGGCGGCGGCAGCCGCGCTCCGCTTTCGGCCCGCCTCCGCCGGCCATTCCCACCGGGAGACGGCATCGGCATCGAGAACCGGGGCGAGCAGACCGAGCGGAGAGCGCCGGGACAGCGAGGACCGGGAGCAAGCGAAACG
>NZ_JALJRF010000045.1:0-2617 GCF_024519835.1 Dietzia sp. Die43
TGGCAGATAGGGCTAGTGGGTACGCCTAGTCCGGCGATCCGGTACTTCGATTCCGGCGACTCGGTACTCCTTAGGGCGGGCGGGGTGGTCTGCTCGGGGTGAGGCGGCGCGACTGCGCCGCTTCTTCCTATTTGAGGAGGCTGATGTGGCCGAGTACAAGGCCATCATGACGTTGGCGCTGGCCGGGCATAGCTACAGCGAGATCGTCGCCGCCGTCGGGTGTTCGCGTCGGGAGATCGCGGCGGTGAAGAAGACGATCACCGCGTACGGCATCACCGCCGGCCAAGCGTCGTCGATGAACCCGGCCGAGATCGCCGGGATGTTCCCCGACGGGCGCAAACGCGTCTCGGAGGACTACACCAAGCCCGATTTTGATCGGGTGCTGGCGTCGATGAAGTTCAACCGGCACTTCACCATCCAGCAGGCCTGGGGCAAATATCTCGCGGACCCCGTCGGGGCCGGGAAGAAGTACGGGTACTCCCAGTACTGCGCCCTGTTCGCCGACCACGCCCGCATCAAGGACGTCGTGGCCACGCTGCATCACGAACCCGGCAGGACGATGCTGGTCGACTGGGCCGGCGACACCCTCGAGGTCCTCGACGCGGTCACCGGTGAGGTCACCAAGCTGTACTTGTTCGTGGCGGTGCTGCCGTACTCCGGTGCGGTGTTCTGTCGCGGTTTTACGGATATGAAGTCCCCGTCGTGGATCGACGCTCACGTCGCAGCGTTCGACTTCTTCGGCGGGACGCCGCAGATGGTGGTGCCCGACAACCCGACCACCGCCACCCACCGGCAGGCCAAGGGCGAGGCGGCCAGGGCTGTCAACGTCCGCTACCAGCAACTGGCCGACCACTACGGCACCGCGATCGTGCCGGCGCGGGTCCGCAAACCCCGCGACAAAGCGGCCGTGGAGTCAGCAGTGGAAGTGGTCAACAAGCGCGTGATCGGCTACCTCGCCGAGGAGGTGTGGACCACCGTCGAGGCCCTGAACGCGGCGATTGATGACCGCGTCGCCGAGATCAACACCCAGATTCGCCGGGCTGACGGTACGACACGGTGGGAGCGATTCGAGTCCGATGAGGCGCCGCTGCTGGCGGTGCTGCCAGACGACGGGTTCGCCACGGTGGAGTGGAAGCAGCTCAAGGTCGGACGGAACTATCACGTCTCCTGCGATTCGCAGTACTACTCGGTGCCGTACACCTTCGCCGGTCAACTGCTGCGAGTCCGGTTGACCGCGCAGTCGGTGACGCTCTTCGACGGTGACCAGGTCGTCTGCGAGCACCCACGGCGCCACGGCCGCAAAGGCCAGTACTCGACCGTGCTCGCTCACGCCCCGAAGGAGCACCAGGGTATCGACGGTCTGTGGTCCCGGCAGTGGTTCACCGACCGTGCCCGCGGGTTCGGCCCCGCCACTGAGCAGGTGATCGCCCAGATCCTTGATCGTCACGTGATCGAGGCGCAGGGCTATCTGGACTGCCAGAACATCCTCGAAACTCTCGGCAAGCGCAGTCGCCAGCGGCTCGAGGCAGCCTGCCAGGTACTGCTCAACCAGAACAGTGCCGGTAGCTACAGCGTGCTCAAACGCGTCATGGCGAGCATCGACTCCGACCACAAGGCGCCCCGGCCCGTGGTCCCGGCGGCGGCCACACGAAAACCGCCGCCACCGGCCGGGGCCCGAGACGACGGCGCGATTCAAGTCCGCTCGGCCGATCACTATGCGCGCGGCCGCAGCGGGGAGGGCGTGTGATGTTCACCGAGATCGATCACCAGAAGTTCCGCAACCTACGCATCACGCACGTGGCGACCCGGTTCGAGGAGCTCATCAGCGATGAGGCCAATGACGAGCTCACCCCGGAGCAGATCTTCCTCACCGCCGTCGACGACGCCCTAGACCAGCGCCAAGCCCACCGGATCGACAAGCTGATCCGCGCCGCGAAGTTCCCGATCCCGCAGGCCTCGATCGCGGAGATCAACTACCAGGAAGGACGCGGGATCACCCCGGTGCGGATGAAACGCTACGCCGGGCACCACTGGCGCCAAGACCCCACCAACCTGCTGGTCCTCTCACCGACCGGCGGCGGGAAAACCTACCTGGCCTGCGCGATCGGCATCGCCGCCTGCCAGAACGGGCACACCGTCACCTACGCCCGCATGGACGAACTCGCCCGGCGGCTGGTCATCGCCCGCGGCGACGGCATCCGCCACCAAAAAATGCTCAACGACCTGTCGGACGTGGAACTGCTGATCATCGACGACTTCCTCACCGTGGGCATCGACCCCGAGGCCGCGAACGACCTGTTCGCCGTGCTGGCCAACCGGGAGCACCGGCTGCCGACGATGATCGCCTCACAATCCCGACCGGCGTACTGGCTCGAGGCCCTACCTGACCGGGTGGCCGCGGACTCCATCGTCAACCGGCTGGCCAACAACGCCCGCGAGATCAACCTCGGCGAAGTCGACATGCGACGCCAACGCGACGACCAAGCCCGGGCGACCACCGGCTACTGGGAGTAACCCCCGACGGTGCCGGCCCGCCTCACGCGCGGGCCGGTTCCGGGTCGCCGGAACAGCGGTACCAACTCGCCGGACCCGCGGTACCGACAAGCCCTATCTGCCA
>NZ_JALJRF010000046.1:0-2407 GCF_024519835.1 Dietzia sp. Die43
CCTGACCACCCACGAAGGATCACCATTCAGTTACACCACTTCCAGGGGCTTGACCACCCGCCCACGACAGCACCACCGGAGACCCGCCCACCGGCAGCGCCAGCCGGCACTCCTGCACGCCCACCCACGAAATGGATCCCGCCGTAACCCGACAGCAGCAATCCTCACGCTCCGTGAATCAGCGGGGCTAGTCCCACCGTCCTGGCACGGATTGACCATGACGAGTTGGACGACTTGCTGCGCGGCTACGGGCATACTCCCTACTACGTTGAGGGTCACGATCCGGAACAGATGCACCAGGATTTCGCCCGAGCACTGGACACCTGTCTTGATGACATTCGGGAGATCCAGCACCGTGCCCGCGAAAGCGGAGAGACGGAAAGGCCCCGCTGGCCGATGATTGTGCTGCGTTCCCCCAAAGGATGGACCGGCCCGGCCGAAGTGGACGGGCAGGACGTGGAAGGGTCCTGGCGCTCCCACCAGGTTCCCTTCAGTGCGGCACGGGAAAACGATAGCCACCGGAAGATCCTGGAGGACTGGTTGCGCAGCTACCGCCCGGAGGAGCTCTTCGACGACTCCGGGGAACCGGTCGAAGAGGTCCGCATTCTGCACCCTCCCGGGGACAGACGGATGAGTGCCAACCCCCATGCCAATGGCGGCACTTTATTGCGGGACCTGCGGATACCCGATTTCCGCGACTATGCTGTCCCGGTAGAACAACCCGGGACCGGTCAGGTTGAGGCAACCCGAGTGCTCGGGCAGATGCTTCGGGACATTCTGGCTACAAATCTGCACAATTTTCGTGTCTTCGCCCCGGATGAAAACAACTCCAACCGCCTGACAGCGGTTTTGGAGGCCACGGACCGGGCCTGGAACGTCGGAACAGTCCCCGGGGATGATCATCTGGCCCGTGATGGGCGAGTCATGGAAATCCTGTCCGAGCACACCTGCCAGGGTTGGCTGGAAGGCTACCTGCTCACCGGTCGGCACGGGTTCTTCTCCTGCTATGAGGCCTTCATCCATATTGTGGACTCGATGTTTAACCAGCATGCCAAGTGGCTGGACACGACCAATGGCATCCCGTGGCGCAGGCCGATCGCCTCCTTGAACTATCTGGTGACCTCCCACGTCTGGCGGCAGGACCACAATGGTTTTTCCCATCAGGATCCCGGCTTCATCGACCATGTGCTCAACAAGAAACCCGAGGTCATCCGGGTATACCTACCACCGGACGCGAACACGCTGCTGTCGGTGGCCGACCACTGTCTGCGCAGCCGTCAGTATGTCAATGTCATCGTCGCCGGCAAACAGCCACAGCTGCAATACCTAGACATGGACGACGCCATCGTTCACTGCACCAAGGGCATCGGCATCTGGGACTGGGCCAGCACACACCCGGACACGGAACCGGATGTGGTGCTTGGTTGTGCCGGGGACGTTCCCACCATGGAGACCCTCGCCGCCGTGGACCTTTTGCGCTCCCACTTCCCGGATCTGTCCATCCGGGTGGTCAACGTCGTAGACCTCCTTCGGCTGCAACACGAGTCCGAAGGCCCGCACGGGCTGTCGGACACCGACTTCGACGCGCTGTTCACCACGGACAAGCCAGTGATCTTCGCCTACCACGGTTATCCGTGGTTGATCCACCGGCTCACCTACCGGCGGACCAACCACGGGAACTTCCATGTTCACGGCTTTAGAGAGGAAGGCACCACGACGACACCGTTCGATATGTGCGTACTCAACCGGATCGACCGGTTCCACCTGGCCATGGCGGTGATTGACAGAGTGCCGCGGCTCAAGGACGTCTCGGCCACCGTGCGCGAAAAATTCAAGAACGCCCTGATCGAACACCACCAGTACATCCGCACCCACGGCGAAGACATGCCGGAAATCAACAACTGGCAATGGACAGCTGTCCCCGGCCCCGGCCTTCGATGCGAGCAGGAAGCATGAGAGGAACCGCTCTAACATGGCACCGTCACATCCTCGGAAGACATCACCGCCCTTGTCGTCGAATCATCTCGCCACTTTGCCCTATGATGCGGTGCTGTTCGACATGGACGGGGTCGTTACCCGGACTACCAGCGTGCATGCGGCGGCCTGGAAGGAGCTCTTCGACTCCGTCCTGGCCGACTCCAGATCCGGAGTGGGAGCGGATACGCCACCGTTCGACGCAGACCGGGACTACCGGCTTTACGTGGACGGACGCAGCCGCGGAGACGGCATCCGCGCCTTCCTGACCTCCCGCGGCATCCAGCTTCCCACAGGCAGCCCGGAGGACGGACCGGATGCCTGGTCTGTCGCCGGACTGGGGGCCCGAAAAAATGACCTGTTCCTGACCGCATTAGCGGCTCTTCCGGATCCGGAGTGCGTAGCGGGGATGCTGCGGTGATGCGGTGAGGCA
>NZ_JALJRF010000047.1:0-1768 GCF_024519835.1 Dietzia sp. Die43
AGCACTTCGGTCTATTTGCGCCCAGCGATCCGCAGATCCCCATGAAACACCGGGGCTAGGGGACGCTTTCGGGCCCGGCCCGACAGCACGACCGGGAATGCTCACCCACCCGATTCCGGGCTTCGATCCCTTTCTAGTCGGCCCAGACGGTTCGCCATCGCTTGCAGATGAGCCCGGGCTCATCGCCGTTCGTCGACCGCGGCATCAGATGTCCGCAGGTTACGAAAATGCCCCTGCGCAGTGGCAGCAAAGTTGGCACGGTGAGGTCTTTGTCACCGAAGACCGAGCCCGCATCGACGGCGAGGGGCGATGGATGATCGAGGGACGAGCGGACGACATGATCATCACCTCTGGACATAACGTGAGTCCGGTCGAGGTGGAGGATGCGATTCTCAAGCACCCCGCAATCACAGAAGCTGCCGCGGTCGCCTACGCCGATCATGCTCGCGGTGATGTGGTGCGAGCCGTCGTAGTGGCTCCACAACCCGGAATAGACGTCGACGAACTAACCCGCCAACTCAAAGACCTTGTCGCACAACATGTGGGCAAGTATGCATCGCCGCGTGTCGTTACCTTCGTCGATGCGCTTCCGCGCAACGAAGTTGGAAAGCTGCGACGAGCCTCGCTACGGCCACAGTAGCGAAACCTCACACTGGAAGGACATCAACAATGCCCGATAACATAGTTCGCGCAATTCTGATAGCCCACGTCCAGCCCAAGGACAATCTGGAGGACGAGTTCAACCGCTGGTATGACGACATCCACATACCGCAAGTCGTTGACCGAATTGCTGGTGTGGTCTCGGGAAAACGTTACCGGTATGCCGAAGAACAACTTGTCGATGCTTCTGGCGCCCCGCCGACTAGGTATCTGACAATGTACGAGATCGAAACCCACGATCTCGCCGACACCGTCGACCGCCTCGGAGCAGCGCTTACCGACGGCACCCTAGACATGTCGGAGTCGCTCGATACCGAGAACCAGCCGCCGATCCTGCACTTCTATGGCTCGGTCAGCAGCTGACTCTGCACTACCTCCTGGAAAGAGGCCTACCTTGACCATCGACGATTTGGACCACGACCGGCGTCCTGTAGCCGAGCGATAAGTGGCCCTTCCGGATCCGGAGTGCGTAGCTGGGGTTCGCCGGTGATGCGGTGAGGCACAAAATGTAGGGGTCCTGGGGCGTGTGACGATGCAGGTTCTCACGCCACGCATCGAACACCCCAGGACCCGCTTTGAACGCTACCGCCAGCCTGCTTGCCGACACCATCTGCCGCACCGTCGAGCTCGGGGTGACGATCACCGACGCCGCCGTGGCCGACGAGCTCACGCACCTGTTCTGCGCCCCGGTCACACTCGACCCGATCTGCGCCGAGTGCGGGATGGCGGGGCGCCTGCGCGACCACGTCCAGCGGAAGGTCACGGATCTACCGATCGTCGGACATCCCACCAGACTGCACGTGCGGGTACCACGCTTTGTCTGCGACAACGATGACTGCGGCACGAGGATCTTCCAGCAACGCATGCCGGCGTTGGCCGAGCCGCGGGCCAAGACCACCCGCCGCTGCAGCCGCTGGATCCTGCAGCGTCTGGCGATCGACCGCACCAGCGTGTCCGCGGTCGCCAAGGCACTCGGGCTGGGATGGGACCTCGTCAACGACCTGGCGGTCACCGAGACTCGCGCCATGGTCTACGACCAGCCCGGACACTTCGTGGCAGATAGGGCTTGTCGGTACCGCGGGTCCGGCGAGTTGGTACCGCTGTTCCG
>NZ_JALJRF010000048.1:0-1527 GCF_024519835.1 Dietzia sp. Die43
CCCTGTGGCTCAGGCTGGTTGTGAGTCGGCGATGGGCGCTGGCGGGAGGGTGTCGAGATGACGGTGGTTGTTCCATCACGCGAGCGCAGCGTTGGGGAGAGGCGGCGGTTGGCGCTTGAGTATGTCGAGTGCCGGTATGGCACCAAGGCCGCGTTCCTGCAGGAGCACCGGATCGCTGAGTGGCAGATGCGGCGGTGGGTGGCCGCGTTGGCTGACGGTGACCTCGACGGGAACGTCATCCCGCGTCAGACTGGGGAGATGACCAGGGAAGATGCAGCTGAGGTTAGGCGTCTGAACGCCCGAATCGCCAAGCTGGAAACGGAGTTGGATTCCGAGCGCAAGGTCGTTGATGCGCTGGGAAAAGCTATATCGGTCATGCACTCACTTGGCGTGGCCGACGACGGGGAGGGCCCGACTGGACCGAGCAGCAGCGGCGAGAGCACGAGGAGCTGATCGCCGCCGAGAACGCCCTGCTGGAGGAACTCAAGGCGGCAGGCCGGAGTCAGCGGTCGGCGCTGGCAATGATCGGCCTGTCCCGGGGCTCGTTTCATGTTCGGCGCAAGCCCCGAGCCCGGGTGGCGGAGCCGATTGCCCACGCCGATCGCAAGCAGCCCCATGCGTTGACTGAGGCAGAGTCAGCGCAGGTCGCCGATACGGTCAACGCCTCGCTGGCGAAGGGGCGTAGTGTGCGGCAGGCCTGGTACGAGCACATCGATACCGGACCGGTGCTGGCCAGTCAGGCGACCTTTCAGCGGGTGGCCGCCAAGGTGCGCACCACCCCTGTCCGTCGACGACGACGCCCCAACGCGCCGCGGGATAGCCCCACACTGCAGGCCCGCCGGCCCGATCAGGTGTTGTGTTGGGACATCTCGTTCCTGCCCGGACGCACAACCAGACAGAGCTTTGCGCTGTACTCGGTAATCGACCTGTACTCGCGCAAGATCGTCGGATGGACGATCCAGACCCGCGAAGACCGCTACGTCGCCGCTGAACTTCTGACCACCATCGTCGATGCTTCAGGCGGCAGGGTCGAAATCGTTCACTCCGACAACGGCTCGGCCATGACCTCCAAGCACGTACGCGGCGAACTCGAGAACAGAAGCGTGACCTGCTCGTACATCCGGCCCGGGGTCAGTAACGACAACGCCTACATCGAATCGTGGTTCGCCACGGTCAAGAGCGCGCACGCCTACCCGCGGGCCTTCCGTGACCTCGATCATGCCACCGAGTGGATCGCCGAATGGGTTGAGTACTACAACCATCGACACCATCACGGCGGACTGGCCGGCTACACCCCGGCGTCCGTTCACGACGGCACCTGGGTCGACACGGCCCGCGCCCGGCAGACCAGGCTCGATGAGCACTACCGCCAGCACGCGGGCCGCTACCGCAAACGACCCCAGATCCCCACCCCGAACACCACCGTCACGATCAACCTGGCAAACGATGGCTCACGACTGACGATCCCACCGATCGCGGCAACCCTCATCGCCGCCTGAATGACTCACAACAGGTTGACAATCACCG
>NZ_JALJRF010000049.1:0-1455 GCF_024519835.1 Dietzia sp. Die43
GGCCCTTCCGGATTCAGAGTGCATTGATCCGATCCCGCAGCTGTCCGGAGTGAATCAGTGACCGCAAGATGTAGTGCTTGAGGTTCCGGAAGCCCAGGGCGATTCCGCGGAGGTGTTCGAGCCTGCCGTTGATGGCCTCGACGGGGCCGTTGGAGGCGCCCACGTCGAAGTAGGCGAGGATCTCGCGGCGGCGCTTCCATAGCGACCGGCCCAGCTGGGCGAGCTCGGGCAGCTCCTCGGGCACCCCGGCCCGGATCGACTTGAGGAGCTTGTACATCGCGATCTTGCCCTCCCGCTTGCCCGAGGCCTCGTAGGCGGCGATGAGTCGCTGGTAGACGCTGTAGGTGACCTCCACCGCCGCGTGCGCGTCATTGGCGGTGAACGCCTTGAACAAGCGGACCTTCTGCTTGTCGGTAAGCAGCTCAGCGCGGGTGCGCAGGGTGCGGCGGATGCCGTACAGCGGATCGCCGGTCCGTCCCCGGTGTCCGGTGGTGGCCTGCTGGATGCGTTGGCGGCACACGGTGAGCTTGTCGGCGGCAAGATGCACGACGTGGAACGGGTCCATCACCGTGCGTGCTTCGGGGACGGCTTTGGCGGCGGCGGTGTGGTAGCCGGCGAACCCGTCCATCGTGACCACCTTGACTCGATCTCGAAACACCTGGTCGCGGGCGTTGAGCCACTCGGTGAGGACCTTCGCCGAGCGCCCGGGGATCATGTCCAACAGACGAGACGGGCCGGTGCCGTCCACGACCGGGGTCAGGTCCACCAAGACGGTGACGAACGAGCTGCTGCCGTCGCCGCGCACGTGCTTCCATTTGTGCTCATCGACCCCGAGAATGCGGACGCCATCGAAGTGTCCGGGCTGGTCGTAGACCATGGCGCGGGTCTCGGAGACCGCCAGGTCGTTGACCAGATCCCAGCCCAGCCCGAGGGCCTTCGCGACGGCGGCCACGCTGGTGCGGTCGATCGCCAGGCGCTGCAGAATCCAGCGGCTGCACCGGCGGGTGGTCTTGGCCCGCGGCTCGGCCAAATCAGGCATGCGCTGCTGGAAAATCCTCGTAGCGCACTCGGTGTTGTCGCAGGTGAAGCGTGGTACGCGTACGTGCAGTCTGGTGGGATGGCCGACGATCGGCAGATCGGTCACCTTCCGCTCGATGTGGTCACGCAGCCTCCCCTCCGTCCCGCAGTCGGCGCACACCGGGTCCAGCGTGACCGGGGAGCAGAACAGGTGCGTGAACTCGTCGGCCACCGCGGCGTCGGTGATCGTCACCCCGAGCTCGACGGTGCGGCAGATGGTGTCGGCAAGCAGGCTGGCGGTAGCGTTCAAAGCGGGTCCTGGGTGGTTCTGGGTGCAGGTGTAGGAACCGCAATCCTCACACCCCCAGGACCCCTACATCTTGTGCCTCACCGCATCACCGCAGCATCCCCGCTACGCACTCCGGATCCGGAAGAGCC